>CAYIPF010000001.1:0-14413 GCA_964365285.1 uncultured Candidatus Saccharibacteria bacterium
TACGAAAAAAGGGTTGAGAAAAGGGCGAAAGAACTTGGGGTTAATATTAAAATGATTTTTAAATAATATGTGGAAAGTTTTAGAATCAATATTGTTTTGGGAAGTTAGAAGCACATCATATATTAAATTGGGCGGAGTACGTCGAACTCCGCTACGAAGTTAACAATGGCATAACTTTATGCCAAGCCCATCATCCATTGAAAAGGGCTGAAGAGAAACGGCTAGTTTCTGTTTTTCAGGAATTGGTGTCAGTATCAAATTAACTACTTTGGGTAGATTTGAAAATTTTACACCTCCAACATTAGGATCCGAACTCACTACCACAGAGATAACAATGCTCGAAGAGCTTACCGCGCTTGCGAACTCTTCCAGCGGACAATTTATTCGTAAAGTAGCCGGCTCCCTTGTTAACGCGACTCTGGCGGAAACCATCGCGCTTTCCGGTCTTTCTGATGTTTCTATTTCTTCTGTGGCGCAAGGAGATATTCTCTATTACAACGGGTCTGGCTGGGTTAATTTAGCTGCCGGTACAACTGGACTTATTTTACAAACACAAGGCAGTGGCGCAAATCCTGTTTGGGCAAATGTTACGGGTGGAACAGTGCTTTCGGTTTCTGTAGTTACGGCAAATGGAGTTTCAGGAACTGTAGCAACTTCAACAACAACGCCAGCAATTACTTTGACATTAGGCGCAATTACGCCGTCCGCTATTCAAGTTTCAGGATTGACCGCTTCTGAAATAGTGATTACCGATGCTTCAAAAAATCTTGCGTCTGCCGCTGTTGCGACCTATCCATCACTCACGGAATTAACCTATGTTAAGGGAGTCACAAGCGCCATTCAGACACAGTTAGGACTAAAAGCCCCCCTAGCCTCACCCACATTCACAGGAACCGTAACTATTCCAACCCCCTTCACAATCGGAGCAGTTTCAATGACAGCGACAGGAACAGAGTTGAATTATGTTGCTGGTGTTACTTCGGCAATTCAAACTCAGATAACCGCCAAGATGACTAACCCAATGACAACGGGTGGAGATTTGATTTATGGTGGAGCTTCAGGAGTTGCAACTCGTTTAGCTAACGGTACGGCAGGTCAAGTCCTGCAAAGCAACGGCACAACGCTTGCCCCATCTTGGGTGGCTGCAGGTGCTGGTGATATGGTTCTAGCTTCAGCTCAAACGAATAGTGGTATCAAGACTTTCCTAGATACCACAATGAAGTTGAGAAATGTGGCTAATACATTTGATGGATATTTTGTAAATACAAACACAGCAGACAGAATTTATACTCTACCTGACAAGGCAATGACTATCGCTGGGACTAATGATAAACTTTCTGCTTTTGCCGCCACAACTTCCGCTGAACTGCTGGGAGTTATATCAGATGAAACTGGAACAGGAGCTTTAGTCTTTGCTACTTCTCCTACCCTCACAACTCCTATTTTAGGAACTCCTACTTCAGGAACTTTGACGAACTGTACGGGGCTTCCTGTTGCAGGATTGGTTGCTTTAACCGCGAGTGAAATAGTTATTACTACTGCCGGTGGTGTTTTAGCTTCTGCGGCGGTTGCTACTTATCCTTCGCTTACAGAATTAACTTATGTGAAAGGAGTAACGAGTGCGATTCAAACACAACTTGGATTAAAAGCTCCCCTTGCTTCGCCAACTTTTACGGGGACAGTAACGATGCCAGTAGGTCTTACGGGGGTGCTTCGTGCAGATACGGGCGTAGTTTCTGTGGATACCGATATTACAGATTTAGTATCTGCTTCATCACTGACTCTTGCTGGGAAGGTTGAACTCGCAACAACTGCCGAGATCAACACCGGAACAGATACTACAAGGGCTATGCCTATTGACCAGTATGTCGCTTCAAACCGCAATGTCAGATATATTCTTTATCGGGTTGTTGAGGCGACAACTGACACGGCCGTTGCAACCACAAAAGGCGGCGATTTGGAGTTTCCTTTCACAGGAACGATTACCGAAGTTGGCGCATATGTGGATACCGCGGGAACGACAAACCTTACCACCGTAGACATCAACAAAGCAGGCACTACGATATTAAGTACTAAAATCACAATCGACAGCACGGAAAAAACATCAAGAACGGCGGCAACTGCTCCAGTAATAAGCGTGTCGGCAATAACCGCGGGAGATTTGCTTACTTTCGATATTGACACCGTCCAAACTACAGCGGCAAAAGGACTAACTTTGCGAATAGGAATCCGAATGACATAATGAACGAAATCTCAAACACAATTAAACTCGGATTGATTTCACCTCAACAGAGAGCGTCTTTCAAGGCAAACGCAATCGCTAAAATTGGCTCAATCGCCAAAGTTAAACGAACCGATTATTTCGGCGGATTCATTGAAATTATTTCTATTAAGGAAATTGAAAACGGCGTTGAAGTGTTGGCAAAAGCGTGGGATTCAAACAACAACCCAATCGGTTTCGGCAAAGACGGAACCGTTGAAATTGAAAGATTCGTGATAATCAATCCTCCCGTTCTTGTTGACGACCCAAACGGAGACATTATCCGAACCTGGACTGACGAAAAAACAGGCGAAATCAAACAAAGAAAATTGCGAGAAGATTTACAGGAGGCCCTTCTGCAATCTCTCTCTCATACAATTCTTGTCAAAAAAGAAAAATTCGGAAGCGAAAACATAATTGCCGGAAAAATCGGAAACACAACCACCACGGTTTATCCGGCCGCGGGGGCAGTGGAACCGGTTGACGGATTAGTCGGCCGAGAAGGAGTGGCAAGTGTGAGCTGGGCGACAATTCGTTCAGGGGTTGGCAATGCGGCGGACGATTTAACCGCAGACCAAACTTTCTGTCGTGCCACTTCTACTACAACAACTGATGAATATCAAACTTTAGATAGATTTGTTGCCGGATTTAATACTTCTTCCATACCCGATACCGACACGATTTCTTCCGCTATTTTATCCATATATGGAACCGGAAAAAATGACAACATGAGCTTATCGGTTGCGGTTGACCATCGGAATGCTCCTGCTTCAACCAGCGCTCTTGTTGCCTCCGATTTTGACATTGCGGCTTGGGACAATGTTAAACAAAATTCTTCCGACATAACCATTACCGCTTTTTCTATAACCGGCTATAATAATTTTACTTTTAACGCAACTGGCAACGGAAATATCAACAAAACAGGATTGTCTTGGTTCGGGGTGAGAATTGCCGGAGATATAAGCAATACAGCCCCGACGTGGGTTTCAGCCGTGGTGGGAAGTATTTTAGGTTATCATGCTGACCAAGCAGGCACGGCTAATGACCCCAAACTCGTGGTGGAGCATAGCGCGGCAGTAACATTTATTCCTCAAATTATAATTATTTAATATGGAAACAAACTTTATTTCAATTATTATAAATGGAGGAGCCGTTGGTCTTGCGGCCGCTTTGATTTGGCTTCTGTATCGTCTTGTTACGAATCATTTTGAGCATACGAATCAAGCCCTTGACCGCAACAGCGAAGCATTCGTTGATGTGGCAAAAAGTAATCAGAAGTTGTGCGATTCACATGATCGTCTTTGTGAACTGATAAAAGATTTAAAAAAATGAGTAATAAACAAGAACCACTTCGAATAGCTGGATGGCAAATTTGAGAAAAAAATAGAAAGGTCGTTTAATAATAATTAGTTAATAAAAAAAATATGGGTGCAGGAACACCAAATTGGCAAAAATTATTTGAGATGGGCAAGCTCCCAAAAAGCGCGAGAGGCAAGGTTCCGGTTCTTGCTCAATTAGACGCGGCGGAAGCCGTAATCGAAGAGATTAAGAAAGGATGCTGTGATGATTGTAGAGCGAAGTTCTTTCCGGGAGAGAAAGCAGCAAAAGAGGCGGAAGTGGCGACTGTTAAATGCGAAGTAGAGGGTTGCGAGTTTGTGGCGCAAGGGAAGCTCAAAATGAACGCCGCAAACGCGCTACGCAAACACATGGCAGAAGCTCACGCGCCGAAAGCATAATAAAAAAACGAAGGCATTATTATGCCTAAAAATCTTATCAAAGCGAATATCTCAAAGCTGACGCTCAACGCGCCCCAGCTTGTGTTAGATTCCGACGCGGCCGCCGGCGCTACTTCAATTACCGTAAAATCAATTCTCGGTGTTGCGATCAATAATATTCTTCTATTCAGGGATATCGGAAACGAGAACGCGGAGATCGTGGCTACGCATGCGTCAACATCCCCGTCCGGCAACACGGTTACCCTTGTTGCCGCCGGTCTTGTAGAGGCCCATCCGGCCGGAACGGTCGTATATGTTATCCCGTGGAATCAGGTCAGGTTTTACAGCGCCGCTACCGAGATAGACGCTAATGCCGCCGCCGGTGTCGGATTAACTGCTCTCGCGGCCGCGCAAAACATTGATCCGACAGAGGCCGATAATGTTTACGTTGATACAACGGTATCAAGCGGGTTTCTTTATCATCGGTTCAGCGACAGCATAAATTCTGTCAACGATGTTTATAGTGACCCTGTCCCTTACGGCGCTTTTCAGGTTCAATTTTCCGAAGATGAAGTCGGTTACATCTTAGAGTTTGTCCGGCGCAAGCTTGGGCATGAGTGGGACGATAGATTCTCAAAACAAGCGGCGATAGATGAGGTCAACGCCTGCCTTCGTTATATGCAGGGCAAGCTTAAGCGATTCAGCCGGTATCTTGTGGCGGATCATGTCTTGGGCCAGACAGCGCGAGGTGTATTTGATTTTGCTATGCCGACGACTGTTTATGACAACGAGACGAACAAGTCGGTTCTGCAGGTAAGAATTGGGACCGCTTTGGTTCCCTTGATTCCTAAAGACGAGAAAGAGTTCGATCAGTTGATGGCTGACGTGGCGCATACGCAAGTAAGAACTCTTGCGGTAGTTGGCGGAACAACTCTTGAGATTGATAATTCTTATGATTTTGACGATGACGGTTCCGTGAATGTTTATACTTCAAACGCGGTGGACGCGATTACATATACTGGCGTGACGCGGAGCGCTACGGCCGGAGTATTGACCGGTGTGCCGGCTTCGGGCGCGGGCGCCATTGGAGTAGCTCATGCGGTTGATCAGAATGTGTGGCAGGGAGAGGTTGAGGGACAGCCGCGATACTTTAACATCAGACAAGGCAGAATGCGAATCTGGCCGCTTTGCGACAGCACATGGGACAACAAGAACGTTTTTATGGATTTTAGTTCCGAGGTTACAAAAGTTGACAGTGAAAGCGATACGATAGACGCGCCGAGATATGACGCCGTAAAACATTGGCTTTTGGCCCAAGGAAAAGCATATTGGCGCAACAATGGGACTCTGGATGTGAAAGACAGCGACTTTGTGTTGTTTCAGGATATTCTGAAGGCGGCGATAAGAACCGAAGTATCCGGACAAAAATATAAAATGAGTCCGAAAATAAATACCATAAGCTATCGTTCAAGGCCGAGAGGAAAGTTTGAAAATACATAATTATGTCAAGATTGGAATCCACAACTCGTTGGAGAGATTTTTCTGCAGGTAACATACAGAAGGTGTCTTCGGATATTCAAATTCCGAATAGTGTTCCTTTTAGCATGAATCTTGAATTTGATCGTGTTTTGGGTGAGGCCGTATCTCGTCAAGGAACTAATATAGTTGGCTCTCAACTCTCTGCTGGTAATTCTTGTTTAGGTCTTTTTAATCATCTCGATAGTACTACAACAAATAATGTTCTTTTTGCAGGTTTTAATGGCACTATTTTTGATGTTAACGGGGTAGTTTCTTCCGCAACTGGTTTAAATTCTACAGCTCAAATGAGTTTTGTTACTTTTCTTAATACAACTTTAATGTTAAATGGTAATGAGGCGCGTTCTTATACTGCGGCTGGTGGTTGGGTATCTACCGGAGGCGTTTTGAATGTGGCCGGAGTTCCCACTGGTGCAAACTTTTGTCAAGAATTTAAAGATAGAGTTTATTGCGCCGTAACCGATCGGCTTTATTACACGAACACACCCACAAGCGGATCCGTAAGCTGGACCGCTTCCGGCTCGGGTTCGCTTCAAGTAGAACAAGAGGACGGCGGCGGCACATTGCAAGCGTTGAATAAAGTGCCGGGCTACTTATTGATTTACAAACAACGATCGCTTAAACGCTGGAACTTTGATAGTTCGTTTCCGGAGGACTTAATAAACATCGGCACGCAAAGCCATAAGTCGGTTGTGCGCGCTCGAGGCAAAAATTATTTCTTTTATGGTCCGAACGGATTTTATGAAACACAGGGCGGATATCCGAAATTGATTTCGCGCCCCATTCAAAGAATTGTTGACGGCATCGCCAGCTCATTCTATGCGAGCGTGAACGGCTGGTCAGACAACGACAATATTTATTGGTCTGTCGGAACAGTTACGATGAATTTTGACAGGGGTTATGCCGAAACTTATACGAATGTCGTTCTTCGGTATACGATTGATACTCAGCAATGGGCGCCACTTCGTTATTTTCATGCCTTCAGGCAACTGCATCAATATATTAGCGGAAACGATACCTTGATTGTCGGAGGAGATTCTAACGGTCAGGTGCTTCAACTTAATACTGGAAACAGCGATTACAACGGAAATGCCATTACTTATATTTTGCAAAGTCCGGAAATTGATTTCAAGGTGCGTGAACGGCAAAAAACGATTTCAAATAAAGTTTATGTTCATTCCAATTTGACTTCGGGCGCGGAACTTCAGGCACGTCTTGATTATGGCGACTGGAAAAGCATTGGTTCGTTGAAAGACATTGTGAGTGAAATTTTCATCAAACCTTTAACCGCGAAGATTTTTGAATTTAGAATCGTTGATTCAATCACGGGAGAACAGATTAAACTTCGTGGAATGGATTTTCCAACCGTTGATGTTTATGAAAATTAATAAATATATAATTTTAGCAATAATAGCATTGGTGGTAATTATAATTATGGCCATATTTAATGATTTAGATAAAAAATATAATATTCTTGAACTGGGATTCGACAAAACGCTTACAAGAGGCGTACAACAAAATGTTGCCGACGCGCCGCCGGAATTGAAAAATGTAATTACTGATGGATTAACTCCAAAAAATATTACTTCGGGTGAACTTGGAGCGAAGGTTTCGAATGTGAGCGGACATTTACAGTCCGAGGGTTTTGTTTCCGGCGTAATTGGATGGAAAATTGACGCAAAAGGAAATTCTGAATTCGGCGGAATTTCTTTTAATCGTCAATTTGTACCCACTTGGTTTGAGAGTTTAGACGGATGGGTACAAACTATTGTCGGATCTGGGGTGGCATATGCAGGACTTGGGGGTGCGGGACTTCATACGGGAACTACAATTAATAGTAGCATTGTTATTGAGGCTGTAACTTCTGGGGGAGCCAGCAATGAATTAAATTTTGATTCTAAAAATCCTTATTTTGAAACATACGTATCATTAGATTCACTTACTAATCAAATAGCATATTTTGGAGCTGGTACAGTTGCTCAAGCAGCTTCGCAGAATGGATTTGGTTTTAAGATAGTTAATAACACGCTTTCGGCAGTATCGTCAAAAGCCGGAGTGGAAACATTAACAACAATTACAGGTATCACACTTACGAATATGAATAGGTATCAAGCATTTATGGATAGTACCAATTCGATCATCACTTATTATGTGAATGGAGAATTGGTAGCTACTCATACTACTAATATTCCTACTGGTAGAAATGGATATTTATTAAGTTATTCAATTAAAAATACTGTTGTTGGAAATAAAATTTTGATTTTAAGAAGCGCAATTTTTGCACAAGATAATTAAATAAAATTTAATAAATATATGCCCACAACATATCAAAATTTAGTCAACATAAACGGAACAATTTACAACCAACAAACCGGAGTCGGTTATTCCACGCCTGAAGTTCTTGCAAAAGATTTGGGTATCTTGCCTCATCAAATTGACTGGTCGAAAATTACTTCGGGGTCGCTTCCCAAAAAAGAAGATGTGTCACAGAGTTTTGTTTATGCCGGCAGCAATAAACCTGCCGCAGGTCAGATATTTGCCGGAGTTTCTCCTTATGATCCGCAGGCAGTTTTTACTAATGTGCCTTATTCTCCCGGATCTATTCCGGATTTTATCGCAGACCAAGGCAGAGGAGAAAAATATTGGAAGATATCATCGTCTACCTCCGTTCCTCCTCCCGTTCCTCCTCCCGTTAATATTACCGCGCCAGTCATCAATAAAAAATTTCAAGAATCCGGCGCTTACAAAACTCTTTCGGCCGAAGAAAAAGAAACGGTTGATTTATTATACAATGTCATATCAATCGGAGGAGAACGTGAAGCCGATCTGTTCGCGCAGGCAATACAGCAGTCCATTGCCGTGGCTGAACCATGGGCTAAATCTCAAATGGCCCTGGCTCTCGCGGAATTTGCCGGATCGGTTGATGAAACGATTTTTGGTTTTAAGGCAAAAACGGAAGCAATACAGCGCGCGCGAGATATTTTGCAGGAAGATATTTCATCAAACAAAGAATTTCTTTCTCTTGAACAACAATCCGAAATATCGCGGCAAATTAAAAATTATAATGAAGACTTGCTCACCATAGCCGATGTGGCGGCCGAGAAAGGAATTACCTTTGCCGCCGGCGCGCGCTCTCGAGCGCTTGCTGAAACTCGGAGGACAGAGCAGTTTCAAGATGTCATTCAATCGGCACAACGTCAGCAAGCGTTTAAAGTGAAAGAGCTTGAATTGCGAGCCGCAAGAGGCGATGCGGAAGCGCAACAACAACTTGCGACGCTAAAAGGAGAAGAAGAATTTGCCTTGAAAAAAATCGGACGCTCGGCCGAAGAAGTGCTGGGAACAGCGGGCTTGCCCGCAATTCCCGGCTATGCTCCGGTGGGTGGAGTGCCTGGCACCATTGCCGAAACGAAAGAAAAGAGAATAATTTCCGATGTCGGAGGAATTGTGGGCTTGTCACAATTATTAACTAAACAAGAATAAATATGGCTATTATATCAATTAAAAAAGGTGATACACTGGGAGCATTGGCGACACAACACGGAACAACTGTGGCCGAATTGATGTCCGCAAACAAAGATAATCCATCGGTAAAAAGTTCTGAACTTATTATTGCCGGCGGAACATTAAATCTTCCGTCACGAGTGGGTGAACCAGCCGGCGGTCCCGTTGCGGAAGTTGGCATTGAGGCGTTGCCTCCGATTGATAAAGGCGCGGGACCTCTCGGCAACTTACGCATGGCGCTTCGTGCGGCCGCGGAAGAAGCGGGAAAGGCGAGAATCGCTTCCCGTCTTGAACAATTTGGAGTGGCCGGACTTGGAAAAGCTCCGGGAACGTTTGGCAATATCGCGGATATTGTAAAAAAAAGCGTACAACCGGAAGTAAGGGGAATTTTTGGAGATATAATAACAAGCATAAAAGAAGACAAAGAAGCGCGACAAAAAGAAATGGAGCGTATTAATCAGCTTCGGGCCGAATACGGTTCGCTTGTTCCGGCGAATATTACCGATTTGACGACCGCGTTGAATCTGATTGCTCCCACGGTTGACAAAGAGCGACGCTTAAAATTGGAAAAAATGGCAACAGATCAAGCGGAAGATAATGATATTGAATCGTGGGCGGAAAGTTTTGCGAAGGGCGAAATTGTCATTGGCGCCGTTCCGTCCAAAATCAGAACTCAAGTCAAGGTAAGAGCCGATGCTATTAAAACAAGATTAGAAACCGAGGCGAAACAAGAATACCAAGATCGCATTGCTTTCAGATTGGAAAAGAAAACATCGGACTTCGAAACCGAGCGATCTCTTGTTCTGCAGGACGATAACCTGACGGTTGTCGAGCAGAGAGAAATTATTGACTATATTGACACGCTCGAGCAGTCACAGAAAGCGGCAAAGAAAAGTTCGGGTAAAGGATTCTTTAATTTCTTGAATCCTCCGGCTTCTCCTTCTCCTTCTCCATCGCCATCACCTACTTCAGCTCCTCAAGGCGGCGGATCATTTACGCCGTCACTTCAGCCATTTAAAGAAGCGTTTGTCGATCCTTTCATTAAATTCCAGCAAGGAAAATAATTATGCCTTTTTATCAAGCCACAAAAAATCAGAGAAGCGGAACCGGAGGCGGTTTTATCGGCGCGCTCAACCGGAAGGAATCGGACCAGCCGAAGGGTTTTTATTCCGCCATAAACAGTTCACGCAAGAATAGCGCCGATCTTGAATCCGTAGATGGCTTGCTAAAATTAGCGCAACAGAAGGGTTTGTTGGGAGACGCGGAGGATATTGCCGAACAGGATAAACTCTCGTTTCTGCAGCGTTTATCTTCGGGTTTAGGCGCGCTCAATCCGGCAGAAGCTATCGCTCGAGATTATGAAGGAACGGAGAATTTTTTAGTTGCTTATCCGAAGACAGTCGTGCAGGGCATCGCAAGCGCGCTTACCGGTAACGACTATGGAGAACAGACAAAGAGAAGGTATTTCGGCGAGCTTTTGAATGATTTAGGCGTGGAAAGCAAGGTTGCCCGCTTTGGCATAGGATTGGTCGGAGACGTCTTTTTAGACCCTTCAACCTATGTAGGGGGCAGTTTGGTGCGTATGGGGGCTAAAGGCGTGTCTGGGGTGGCAAAAATAGGGGTTAGGGGGCTGGCAAAGACATCTCCGGGGGCAGCAGAACACCTTTTGACCGCCGGAAAGGCGCTTAAAGACGCCGGCGGTGAGTTATTTGTATTCGGCTATGGCGCGTCAAAAGTAACAAAAGGCGGCGCGGCAAAGGGATTAGCCGAAGAATTGCTTGAGTTTGAGGGTAAAAAAATGAATGTGCAGAAAGCGCTGGCGGTTTCTAACGCCAAGAGGTACGGCGCAGATGTTTTAACAGATTCTCAATGGGAGGAATTTTTGGGATACATGTTTAAAGGCAAGAGCGCGGAGTTTAATTATTTTGATACGGTTACGGATGACATGCTTGAGGCGTTCAATAAAAAGTTTCCGAACGCAAGGTTTCCGTTGTTGAAGATGGGAGGAAAAACAGATGACTTGCCTCCAGCCATCTCCAAAGGTATAAGCAAGGAGGAATGGATTAAGGGGCAGGGGACTTATTATCACGGGACAAGAATTCCAATAAGACAAGAGCGAGGATTATTTCCTTTAACAACTGATAAAAATGAGGCATTGTCCTATGCTCACGGTGGAGGTGGAAGAAGGGGAACATTAGGAGAAACTCCGAATGCGATTGACCAATACACTGGCGATATTTGGAAATACAACAAAGAAAAAGATTTATTTATCAACAGAGAAGGAAAGACGCTTACAAGAAGTCAGATTGATGCAAATTCAGGTGTAAAAGGAGATAGATTTGTTGCCGACTTTCCATCTGCTCGTGTTGAACAATTTTATTTACCGCCAAACACAAAGATACTTGATTTAACATCTGATGAAGGACTTAAAGTTTTAACCAGTTTAGAACCTGCCAACAACAGATATGCAAAATCAATTATAGAAAATACAAAGACCAACAAAGCATTCAATTGGGGCGATACAAAATATCAGCCACATCAAGAGGCATTTAGAGATGTATTAGCACCGCAATTAGAGAAAATGGGATATTCTGGAATTAAGTATTCAGACGCAGGACACGGAACAACGGCAGTTTTTGATGTGAGAAATCTCAAAACTCGCTCCCAACTCTCCTCCCTCTACGATGAGGCGGTGAAGGGAGCAGATGAAGGTATTAAAACAATGCGCACAGCACTATCCGAAAAACTCGGACGCGAGGTCTCGGATATTGATGTCCGATCGGCTATCAGAACACAGACAATCAATCGGTTGGAAAGCGTTGCGACAAAGATTCCCGAAAAGATTGGCAAACTGCAGGCATTGCGCGACAAGCTGGCGCAACCATTCATCGAAGGCGATCTCATGGGCTTGAAGTCAACGGTGTCGGAACTGCGCAAAGAGCTGACCGAACTTATACCGAAAGAAGTTATTAAAAAAGTTAAGGGCAAACCATTTATGGCAACGGCCGGCGAGATTGACGCGGCGCTTATGGACGCGCTTTCCGTGGCGAAGAGCGCGTATAAAAAAACCATTATTGATCTTGATGCGCGCATCGCCGGCATCGAATCGGGAATCATTGAACCGGCCATGAAGCAGGTAACAAAACAAGTCGCCGATAAAAGCGCCAGATTCAATGTTGAAGAAATACTGCAGAAAGTCATGAGAAAGCTTGACCCGAAACTAAAGATTAAAGATACGCTTGTTCAGACAACCAAAGAGATTACTAAGCTTACCAACGAGATGTTCCAGAAACAGCAGATTCTTGAGAGCGTGCTTGCCGGCAAACAAATAGCGAAGGATAGAATTACAAAAGCGTTTACAAGCGGCGATTTTTCCACTTTGCCGGAAGAGTTGGTTAACGCGCTGCGGCCTGTAGCGGACGATCCTGTCGTGGCGAAAGCGCTTACGGAACGATTAGCGCGCAACGCCAAACTCGCTTCTGCGGCCGGCATTGAAGATCCGTTTGTTATGTACGCGCCGTCCATAGCAAAGGAAGTGCCCGAGCGACAACGCATACTTAACTTCTTCAGCGGAACTAAAGGCGTGCGCGAAGGATCTAAGGACTACATGAAAGAGTTTCGTAACCTTCTCAAAGACGAGGAGTTGCTTAAGGACCGGATGCTGTTCCTGCGCGTTGAAGATGAAATTGCCACAAACCAGCTTACGCAGGATTTCTTAAAAAAGAGCGTTGACGATTATGGAGAAGCGCTCACCGCTTTTAAAACAGAAAGAGAAGCTACGGCCGCGGGATATAGAGTACTTAAAGAAAAGGGCGTATTTGGCAAAGAAGTCGGCTATGTTCTTGATGCCGACTGGAAGTTCTTGAACAGCCATATGAACAATAACTATAAAGCGTTTGATGTTATTGCAAAAGCATCGGGCTTCGATACGGCTACTTCTCTCTTCAAGCGTTTCGTTACCGGCCTATTCGCGCCGTTCCATGTCAGGAACTTTGCATCAGGCGAGATTCAAAACTTTGAGTTGATTGGAAGAGTGGCGCAGGCGCCGAAGGTGCAAGCCGGCGGTCTTCGTTTAGCGAATAAAATATCACAAGGCGCGTTCTCGGAAGTTATTGATCCGTTTGACGGTCTGCTTACCATGGGCAGGAAAATTAAAACCTTTGGCGATGAAGTAATTGAACTTCACGGCAAGGCATGGAAATTGGATGATATCGGACAAGCGATAGAACGGCGATTCGGCGGATCCTCTCGTTATAATGTTGATTATAATTCCATTACAAGCGATGCGGATAAACTGCTTGATTCAGGAGTATTTTCAAAAGAGGCCTTAAAAGAATGGGGTAAGTCATTTAAAACAATAAGCTTAAAAAAGAATCCGGTAGAAGGATTGCTCGGACAAGACGCGCCTTACTTCAGGGGAGCGCGCGTAATAGGCGCGTGGGTTGAAATGCAACAAAAAGCAAAACTTGTTTTAGGCGCGCTTGAAAAAGGTTTAGGTCTTGAAGAAGCATTGGGAGTCGCGGCAAAAGGAGGTTTTGATTATCGCGCGCTTACTATGTTTGAATCGAAAATCATGCGTCGAATCATTCCTTTCTATTCGTTTAATAGAAAGAACGTTGAATTACAGCTAAAAGTACTGGGTGAAAACCCGCAGAGAATCAATCAGGTGATAAGAGGCATCGAAAATGTGCAGAACTTATGGGAAACGAATCTTACGGCGGAAGAAAAGGATAATCTGCCGGCTTACTTGAATGAATATCTTTCCGTTCCTGCGGGAAGAACAAATCAAGGAGTGCCGCAATTTGTGCGCTCTTTCGGCACGCCCATCGAAGCGTTTACGGAATTGGTGAAGTTCTCGGCTGAAGGAAAGTCGTCAATCGAACGCACGTTTCTCGGCACCCTTTCAAAAGTAAATCCTTACATCAAAGTTCCTATTGAACTCGGCATCGGAAAAGATTCCTTCAGGCAAAGAGATATTAAAGAAGTATACACCGCGCCAGAATATGAATTAGCGCCGCAGATCGTCAAGGACTTTCTTAAAATTAACAAAGTTATCAAAAAAGATTTCAAGACCGGATTACCACGGACCACTTATGTTGCGGACCCCGAGCGTCTTTTAGTGGTGCGTTCGCTTTTCACTTCGCGCGGCTTCACTTATTTCAACAACATATTCAACGGGAAAATAGACGGATTCTTTAGAGTAATGGATTTAGTTTCAGGAATCCGGGCAGCAGATGTCGACGTTGAACGGCAAGCAGGATTTACAGATCGCCGCAAACGCGAAGAGCTGGGAGATTTACTGCGCCGGAACGGAGTGATTAGCGAATTTAATAAACTTTTTATACCAAAAGAAAAATAAAGAATATCACTTATGAAGTATTACCAGCCCATCTTAATCTGG
>CAYIPF010000001.1:14513-17290 GCA_964365285.1 uncultured Candidatus Saccharibacteria bacterium
GGTGTTTGTTGGGAGTGTAAATAAATGAGAATTTATGGCCAATAAACAAATCAGTCCGAACCATATCAGACAAAAACGCTTCATCGTCCGCAAATTTGTTATAGCTAAAACAGTAAAAGAGGCAATAGAAAAAGAGAAAAGGCAAATCGCTGATGAAGTTTATTTAGATTTAGAATGGGTGGCAAAACAAGATAATGAAGTATTTGGATTTGAGAACAAAAAAAATGCACAAAACAATCTTAAAACTTAAAAAATTTTTGCCTGAATTGAAAAGATATGTCGTTAAGAATTACGGCAAAAGATGCAGGACATTTTGTTTGGGTTGTTCTTCCTGTCATGCTTGGCTTGGTTTGGATATATTTAAAGACATATTAGACAATGAAGTTAGAATGGTAGATTTTGAAGCAAAAATTAAAAAATCTATATATAATTTACCGCCTTATGGAAAAAATAAAAAATCCTCTCCCAAATTCAATTCTTAAAAAATGGCCGGAGGGTTCAGTTACCCAATGGTTTGGCGAAAATCCCGACCTATACGCTTTTATGGGTTATCCCGGACACCCCGGCATAGATATTTACCAACCCTACGGCGCTTTGATTTGCGCGGCGACAGATGGAAAGATTGCGAATGTTCATCTTCAAGAAGCGAATAAGCTGGGCGGTTTACAGATTGATTTGTTTTCTCCTATTCAAGAAGATGGTTTCGTTTATGAAACAATTTACGCCCATTGCTCGGAGATTCTTGTTACGCAAGGACAGGAAGTAAAAGCGGGCGATCCGATTGGGCGAGTAGGCAATAGCGGATTTGTTGTGTCGGGCGGAGTAAAACACTGGCAGAACTCAAACCCCGATAACAAAGGCACACATCTTCATTTGGGATTGCGGATATGGAAACCATTACGGCCCGGCGACATGGAGTCGTTAGTTATACAAAACTTTGATAATAAATACCACGGCTGGATTGACCCCATGCCCTATTTGCAAAACAGCCAACCTGATGCTATTATTAAAGATATGGTAACAAAAGAACAATTAAGAAAATTATATCTCCTTGCTTTTGACCGGGAGCCGGACAATCTGGCCACCGGCTACCTCGGTATGGATTGGGATTTTGTTTTGTCAGAGCTTCTTGAATCACAAGAGTTACAAAAAAGAGTGAGCTTGTGGCAAGCGATTAAAACATTTTTTGAGAAATGAAATTCATCAAACAAGACGATAAATTGATAATTGAATTGCCGATTATTCAAAAACGATATAATCCTTATATGGGTGATGAATCTGTTGGCGAGATGAAAGCATTTATCGGTGTTGTTGCCGGACAAGAATACACACTCAATTATTTGATTGACATGGATTACAAAGACAAATCTGACCAAATCGGAATGGAAGTTTTACGCCTTAACTCACAAGAAGAACTTGAAGATTTATGTCAGCTGTGCGGATTTATAACTATGACTCTGCCTCTTTGCAAGTATTGCAATAAATCAATCTGGGGTACTGCTACATTCGGCGATAAAGGTATAAAGTGTTTTGAATGCGAAAAAAGATAATAAATAAAGTATGAAAAATCGGACAAGCTGGGTCAATCGTTATTCCTCAACAGGGTGTCTAAACTTCACCTTTTGAAGCATGCCGGTTTTTAGGTTCAATTCCTGAATTGTCCACCATTGCTGGTCTGCACGTTCTACCGACAGATTGGCAATAATATAATCGCTCAAACTTGAAATACAGCACGCAGGCAACGCGAACTTAAACATCTCAATGATTTTTTTCGGATGTTTGCCGGCGGTAACGAGGTTTCACGTTTGAGTTTTGGGCAAATATTTTAATTGGGAAAACCAGAGCTTCAGCGCTGAGACGGTGGTTCAAATCCACCTTTGCCCGTTAGTTTGAATAAATATAAAACCATGAACAATCAAAAAAATTGGTATCAATCAACAACAATTCAAGGACAAATAGTTGTCGCAATCGGATTAGCACTGGAAATTTTGCGGGCTTTTTACGGCGTATCTTTTATTGAAAAAGATGAAGTTTCGCAAATGGTAGCGGCCGGCTTAACCCTTGTCGGTATTGCAATGGGAATTTACGGCCGGCTGAAGGCGACAAAACTTATCGCGCTCTGATTATCGGACTTTAACAACTAAATCACGAATAGTATGGCCGTAGCTTTGTTCGGCTTAATATGTTATGCAAAACAAAACTTTATTGGACAATTTTATTGAGTGTTTGGGTATTTTGTCTGATTTTGGTGTGGCAGAAGAAGCAAGAATACGAAATCGCTCAAAATGGCCTAAATTCAGCTTTAGTAGGGCGATGGTTTGAAAGACGACCAATCAATCGTCTTGAACCTGTTTTAACGCACAGGCAAGAATTATGGCTATATGTTTTAGAGTGGTGTGAAAGCCGTGGCAATAATGACGCCATAAATCCTAAAGACAAAGATGGCACGCCTTCCTATTATGCGTTTCAGTTCAAACCGGCGACTTTTAGATATTATTCTAAAAAGTACAGCATTCAGGGCGAGCTTAAAGATTACAACTCACAACGTGCGATCGTAAGCCAAATGATCTATGATCCGGATGTAGTTTGGATCCAAGAATTTCCGGATTGCGTACTACGATTCGGCCGGCCACCGAAACATTAAATACTTTATACCAAAAAACCGCCTCACATTGAGCGGTTTTTTGGCAAGATTCTTAATCTATTCTAATGCTCCATCTTCAATTTCGTTTTATATTTGTTCATATTTTTATTTATTATTTTTTATTATCTCAAAT
>CAYIPF010000001.1:17390-21106 GCA_964365285.1 uncultured Candidatus Saccharibacteria bacterium
GTGGAATCATTATTATTTTCTCCACAACTTTGTATTTTTTCATTTTTTTGGTTTTAATTATTTATCGTTTTTCTTTCTTATAAATCCCCGACAATTTTTCGCATTTCGCGCGCTTGTAGGTGAATTTGTAAGCGTTCGGCTCATTTGATTTGGCGTGGAATCCTCGCCCGCAATGGCGGCAATTATATCTATGATTTTTCATAATTAAGGATTAAAAACTTCACCATTTTCTAATTTGCAGGAATAATCATTCTTTTTTGCAATCCAAATCCATTCAAGTTTGGTATTTCCACAAAACTCAAGAATTGTTTCCGCCCAAAGCTTGTCGGCTTCCGCCCAAAACTTGTCGCCTTCTGTCCGAAGCTTGTCGGCTTCCGCCCGAAGCTTGTCGGCTTCCGCCCAAAGCTTGTAGCCTTCTGCCCGAAGCTTGTCGCCTTCCGCCCAAAGCTTGTTGGCTTCCACCCGAAGCTTGTCGCCTTCTGCCCGAAGCTTTATTCTTAAACCCCAATTAAATTGAAGTATCTTTTTTGTTTCTTTGGTTATTTTTTTCATTTTATTTTTATGTTGTTAATTTATATTTTTTCATAATTAAGGATTAAAAACTTCACCATTTTCTAATTTGCAGGAATAATCATTCTTTTTTGCAATCCAAATCCATTCAAGTTTGGTATTTCCACAAAACTCAAGAATTGTTTCCGCCCAAAGCTTGTCGGCTTCCGCCCAAAACTTGTCGCCTTCTGTCCGAAGCTTGTCGGCTTCCGCCCGAAGCTTGTCGGCTTCCGCCCAAAGCTTGTAGCCTTCTGCCCGAAGCTTGTCGCCTTCCGCCCAAAGCTTGTTGGCTTCCACCCGAAGCTTGTCGCCTTCTGCCCGAAGCTTTATTCTTAAACCCCAATTAAATTGAAGTATCTTTTTTGTTTCTTTGGTTATTTTTTTCATTTTATTTTAATTATTTATCGTTTTTCTTTCTTATAAATCCCCGACAATTTTTCGCATTTCGCGCGCTTGCACAAGCAACTTACCTTTATTTCCAAGATGATCAGTCAAAATTTCATATCCTTGATGAGTAATCAGTATCATTTCTTCAAACATTACCACAGGCTGATGATCTTTGCAAAACGCAGTCCATTTGTCTTCAGCGTTGATTGCATTCATTCCATTGCCCGGAGTAATCATTGGTTCAATACAGATGACCGATCCTTCTTTAAGTATCTTGCCGAATTCCGGACTGGTATAATCCGCGTAGTGAGGAATATTTGGTAATTCGTGCATTTCCTTGCCGATATGATGACCGCCATATTCTCTGATAACGGTATAACCGTTGACGCCGGCATATCGTTCAATAGCTTCTCCGATGCAACCGATTTTCGCGCCGGCCCGCACGACTTTTATGCCTTCGTAGAGCGCCTGCAAGCCGTAACGCATGGCTCGCTGTTTTCGATTGTCAACCTCTCCAACAGCGATTGTCAACGCCGCATCGCCACAGCCGGACTCGTATCTTACGCCAAGATCGTATTTGACAATATCACCGTTTTTAAGCAATCGGCCACGTGGCGGCGCATGACAAATTTCATGGTTCACGGAGCAGCAAACCGTTGCCGGAAACGGCACCAACGCCCAGTCGGGCTTGTAGCCCTTGTTGTAGGGTTCACCACCGCGCTCCCGGATCATACGCTCCGCCAGCTCGTCAAGCATATCAAGAGAAACATCGGGCTTCGTCAGCGCCTTCAGCTCGAGCAGTACGTCAGTGACGATGCCGGCAGCGACGCGCTGATCCTCAAGCAAGGTTTTCGCCGGTTGTAGGAGCTGGTTGATCCTCATGTATTTTTACTTTATTTATAATGCGCTTCAGCGATGTCTGATCACGTTTGTTCTCCACGAACTTGTCGGCAACAAGCATCATTCCGCAAATAAAATCTTGTGCGTTCTTCTCTCTTGCCTCCGGTGGCGTGACCATGATCTGAACATTCTGCGGAGTGATCGCAACGGCAGACGGCTGAATGTTCACCACGTCAACGATCTTCTTAACTTCAACCTGCGCGCGCTTATTGACCACGATTGAAAAGCCGGCAGGATAATCCTTCCTGACCATCTCGATCGCGCCCTGATCATTGTATGCCATGACCGCCTTGAAGTCCTCCGGCACCGGCGGATTGAGTTGAACCGTTCCACCCTGCACGGTAAAGAAGTAGAGCTTCAGCTCTTGATTGTCTTGCTCGATGTTCATTTTTGGTTGTGAGTTTTCCATGTTTTCAATCTTCTCATCTTGACAATTAAATTATTTAATTGTCAAGTGAAAGGACTAATATCCGCCCTCTGAATCTTTGCGATCTCTATATCCTGCATCGCGACGACCCCTGTCACCGTAATCTTGGCGCGGCGGACGGCTTTCCATCGGGTGCGCTTCGTTCACCGTCACCCTGCGTCCGTTGAGATCCTGACCGTTCCACATTTGAATGGCGGCTTCCGCCTCTTCATCCGTCGACATCTCGACGAATCCGAAGCCGCGCGACTTGCCAGTTTCCTTATCGTTGATGATCTTTGCGGACACAACCGTTCCGGCTTTGCTGAACGCGTCACTCAACTCTTGTTCAGTCAAAGCGTACGGAAATCCTGCAATGAATAATTTACTCGACATAGAATGTTATTCCGCAAGCGCAACCTTGCCTTCCTCAACGAGAGGAGTGGCGACTTCTTCTGACAATTCAACAACTGAATCAACTGCTTGCGCAGCACCTTCCAGTTCAAACTCCACAAGAACTTTATAGTTTGGCATATGCGTTAATTTAATTTTGTTAATTTTTTCTCCGGCGCCTCGACCAATGCGCCTGTCTGTATTTTACTTATATTTCAACAGATCTTCAATGCTGATATCGTCATCCCACTCATCAATGAAGTAATAGAAGTCCGGCTCCTCTTTCAGTTGCCCGAAGAGAATCGGATCCACAACCTCTCTGATCCAAAACACGCAGAAGGAATCAAAGATGTTGTGCTTCTTTGCTGCCACGAGCTTGACCTTGACGTGCTTCGGCAACGGCTTCTCGTATTCTTCAAGGTCGTCAATGACCAGCTCCTTGTTTTTCGGCAGATGCTCGCGGTACTTCTCGATCATCTTCGTGTGAACGAAGGTGTCGTAGCCCTTCAAGTCGGCGGCTGCCTTCTTCAAGTTGAGATTCATTATCTTCTCAAACTGCTCGGCAACGTTCTTCTGTCCGAGTGAAGCGTGTTCCACTGCTTGCTCAAACGCTTCTTCGGCGAGCTTCTGATAGAGCTTCTTCTCCATCTTCGTCAGCCCCTTTTTGACTACCCTGAAGAACGCGCGAGCTTGCAGCTCCGGTTGATTGGTGTCCTTACGACCCCAAAACGTCTTACGCTTACGAGCCACATAGGAGATACCCCGAATCCAGCCGTTATCAATCGTGCTGATGGTTGTTGTTCCATCAAGAAAGATTGTGCTATTGGTACCGGCAGCAGTGCTGGCGGACGTAGTAATCCAGTTCACTCCATTTGTTATATTTGTTTCGTCCATGTGTTTAGTGGATATTTTTTCGCATCAACACCTGACTAATTCGACCCTTGCTGTCAACCGGAAAGCTCTTTCGGAAGTTTTTGAGCTGACCCATCGATAGCGATCCCTCGACCCGATCTACCTCTGCAGTTTCCCACGCCGGGATGTGCATGGAACAGAAGAAGATCGTCACTTTACGGAACTGACCGGC
>CAYIPF010000001.1:21206-26473 GCA_964365285.1 uncultured Candidatus Saccharibacteria bacterium
ACGCCGGGATGTGCATGGAACAGAAGAAGATCGTCACTTTACGGAACTGACCGGCAGTTATCTCTCTTGACTGACCGGTTTCCCGATCAAAGAGATGACCGCACTGCGCGCACTTTGCCGGAATCCTTTTGAGATGTGCTTCCGGATCAGGGGTGCAAACACCGCCAATTCCACAGCCCGGAGTAAACGGCGGATGGATGCTACGCGATCTCGCATCTGCTGCGAGATTCGCAAGCGTATCGATCAACTGCTTCTCCGGGTTCTCTTTTGATTTTCGATTAAAGAATCCCATTGTTATTTTTCTATTTTAACATTCTCTATCTTGAGTGTCGACGGCAACTCAAGGACTGGCGGCTCCTTCGGATTCTTTTTTGAATCGAAGTAGTCGTATTGCCAAACAGCTCTCACGTTCTCGAACACTTTGTAGTGATCACGCCAGTCAGGGTAGATCACAAAGCGGAAGCCATCCTTGCTTATCGACCCGAGCTGAAGCGCTGCGGTTTGTGCAATTTCAATGTCTGTATTTTCCTCTATTGCTTTCGCATAGGAAGCGAATTGAAGAGGGAAGTGTTCATGCAACCCGGCGCCACTCTTTATATCCAGCACGGTGATCTCACCTCCTATTTTATAGATACGATCTAACCTGCCAGCATACTGTCCGGATTCAGAGAACACTGCCATTTCCTTTGCGATAAGTTCCGGCTTGTATTCTCTATGCCAGTCGACAAAGGAATTGATCTTAAACCATTCTTCAAGAGAATAATTGCCCTCGAGCAGCTCTACGCCATCCTCAAGCGCATCACACGCAGAATGGATCCGGGTACCGCGTTCTCCGGCTTCGGACTTGATGCGCTGCGATTCGTTCCATCCCTTCTCCGCAATCCATTGCGTAAGATAAGCGGATTGCGGATAGGCATTAAGAATTGTCGTACTTGAAGGAAACACTCCGAGATATTCTCCTTTTTCTTTTCCTATAAATCCGCGTTGCTCATCATATTTTTCAGACCACTCCTTTCTCCCTTTAGGAGTAAAACGGAAATAACTTTTAGCGCGCCACACGTGGTACCAGTGTTGCGACAGCGTTTTGGCAAGCTCTACGATGAATGGTTTAAGGATGTTCATTTTACTTCTTGAGTTATTTCTAATGCGACTTCATGGCTTTCTGCAATAGACGGTGTTTCAACAAACTTTAATAATCCCTCTTTGGTCATTAAAAGGGAATAGTCAGATATCTTTTCTACGCTGCTTTCAGAAGTTTTATACCATCCATCACTGCCCGCAAGAATTTTCTTCGTGCATAGGACACTTATGTTAAACAACAAGATTTTTACTCCTTCTAAGACAGAAAATGTTTTTTCTGACGATAGAGTTTTTTGTTGTATTATTCTTAATGGAATTTTCATAGCGTTATTTCTCCAACCTTCTTATAGAGAGAGTGAATATTGCCCTTGACTTCGATATAGAACTCACCGGCTTTCTCTTTTGTGTAACCATGCGAAAGAATAAACTCTTGCCATTTCGCTGTCTTTGAGAGCTTCTCTTTGCGCTCGGCTTCAGCTTTGGCTTCCGCCTCCGCCTTTTCCTTACGATCATGTTCCTCTCGCTCAAGTTTTTCTTTCGCCTCTCTCTGCAATCGTTCAGTTTCGCGCTCAAGACGCTCGGCGCGTTCTTTCGCTTCGGCTTCAACCTTCTCGGCTCTTTCCTTTGCTTCCCGTTCTTCGCGAGCGATTCTTTCTTTTGATTCCTTCTCGGCGCGCTCGCGTTCTTCTTTAAGTTTCACCTCGGCTTCTTCCGCGCGTTTGCGTTCGTCAGCTCTGGCGCGATCCTCCGCTTCCTTAATCTCTTTTTCTCTCGCCGCCTTTACTTCCATTTCTTTAAGCTCCTTCTGTTTTGCCTCAAGCTCAATCCGGTCTTTCTCATTCTTATCGGCGAAACGCTTGTTGCAGTAGCCCTCAAAGGAGGTGCTATCCATGTCAAGAATCTCATCATCCGAAACTTCAATGTTGTCACCGATAGAAGCAAGCCGGTCCCGACGTTTCGGCAGAAGTTCCCGGCGCTTTTCTTTTTCCTCAAACGCCACTGCTTTATCCTCAAGACCTTCAAGCCGCACCTCTTCGGGCTCAACAAGGGCGATCAGTTCTTTTTCTTTCCCAATGACCGCTTTCTGAAAATCAATTGCTTTCTGCCGGTACATCTTGCCTTGTTTAGCGATAGAAACGCGGATTTCTTTTAAGCGAATCCGATGATCCCTCACGTCTTTAACCTGAAGTTTATTTGAGAAGTCGCTAATGGTAATGCTACGGCCGTCATCAACGACTTTCTGAATCTCCATTACCGTGGGATTGAACTTCTCGATTTCTAATTTTTCTAATGGTTGTTCCATATTATTTTCTTTTTTACACACGCGACAAAGTTTCATGGATTATAAATCTGCTCCTGTACCCGCCAGCGATTCGAGATACTCATTATCAAGCTCACCGGTCGTAAAACACTTAATAATTTTTGCGTCATTTCCCATTTTCGATGGCTTGGACTCTACAAATTTTAGACCAAACTTCTGACCAATTTGCATTTTGTTCAAGATTCCATCAAAGATGTCGTTGCGGCCCCACACTCCCCATACATCGCCGACTTTGAGTACGACCTCATTGCCTTCTTTGTCATGGAACATTCCACCTTCGGCTTTCACCTCGTAGATGGTGTTCTCGCCGAACTTGGTGGAAACTCCACCGCGCTGACCGACTTTCGTGCCGAAGACGTGATCTCCGACCTTGCCCCAGTTGATTGACTGCGGCTGAACTTCATTTTTGTCATCGAATATATCTTTAGACATGGTTTTAATTTTATTGGTTAATGTTTACTTCTACGCCTTTCGACGTTAGGCAATAGATACAATATGCGGCGTACTTACGCGGCGCACTTGCGTCGCGCGGAAACTCTGTATGGAAGTTTTCAATGATACGCCATTCGTGCCGACAATCCAAGTAACCCATCTCTTTATACTCTCTTTCTGTTACTGGACGTACCTCGCTTGCTGTTTTAATCATACGTTTTTAGAATCGGTAAACACTTCGTTCATTGTCGTGCCTACCCATTCGCACTTTCCTTATTCTCTTCTTCGACCCTTACAGATTCTTTTTTAAGAATCTGTACAACCCGACCTTTTGTCAGGTTATAGAAAGAGGCAATGTAATCAAGCGGATACCCTTTTTGATCCATTACAAGAATATCGTCGTTCCGCTTGTGAATCGCTATGGCTTCTTGTTTCGTCGGTCTTGGCATATAATAAGTTTAATTTAACACACCATCCATGTTTTGAGAAGAAGAAAGTTATCCACAACCTAAACACTTTCATTTATATTATAGCCGATGTATAATAAGAAAGCAAGCGTAGAACTGTGGATAACTTAAATACAGTATTTACGCTCCTAAAACCCATGACTTTACCTCTCAACATAATTGAATGGTTGCACGCTCGGGGAATTACTGACGCGGTGCTTGCAGTAAACGGCATCGACTGGAACGGCGCGCATCTTGTCATCCCCATTAAAGACCCTGACGGCAACTTCCTTTTTAATAAATACAGGCGCGACCCATTCGGTCCGACCGACCAGCCAAAATATAAATACGAAGCCGGATCAACCGCCCACCTTTTTAATGCTCATAAACTAAAAGAACGCCACTCCATTATTATCTGTGAAGGCGAGATGGATGCAATGCGCCTTGAATCCGCCGGATACCTCGCCGTCACCTCTACCGGAGGCGCCGGAACTTTCAAAGACGAATGGGTTGAACTCCTTGCCGGCAAGGATTTATATGTATGCTATGACAATGACGAAGCCGGGCTGAAGGGCGCGGCAAAGCTCCTAACGAAACTACCAGCAAAAATGGTTCTCGTTCCGCGCGCCGAGGGCGTGAAGGACATCACCGACTATCTGAAGATAGGCGGTAGTTTTCCTATACTGCTTGAACAGGCGCAAAGTTTTCCGGTTCTCTCCGATCCTATACCGGAGTTCAAGTTCATCAAGGACGTTGATGAACAGAAGAGAAAATACAAATACGCGCTCGAACACCTAATGGTACAGGAAAGAAATGCAAAAAATGCCGGTAAGTTTTTTTGGCATTTTGATATAATCCGCGAACTCCTCTTAATTGCATTCAACAACCTTGAACGCAAGATACGGAAGATGCGCTACTTCAAGAAGCCGGCGCCGGTTGAGGACAACGACGGCAGGATTACAAACGAGGATGTGATAAAAGCAAAGGCAGTACCTCTTAGTAATTTTCTTAAAATAAATCATTCTGGTTTTGTTCATTGTCCTTTCGGGCATACAGACAAAACTCCCAGCTTAAAAGTTTATAGACAACAAAATAAATGGTATTGCTTCTCTTGTAGTTCGGGAACAGATGTGATTGATCTTATTCAAAAAATGGAAAGTTGTGATTTCATTACGGCCGTAAAAAAATTGATAAATAAATGAAATACTTTTCTGCATTTACCGGTATAGGAGGATTTGAACTCGGAATACCAAATAATTGGAAATGCGTAGGATACAGCGAAGTAGAACCAAGAGCCATAAAAATTTATCAGAAACATTTTCCTAACCACAAAAACTATGGAGATATTACAAAAATCAAACCTTCAACTCTTCCCGACTTCGAACTCTTTGTCGGAGGATTTCCCTGTCAAAGCTTCAGTATTGCTGGAAGCCGTAAAGGATTTAACGACACAAGAGGCACTCTCTTTTTTGATATCGCAAGGATTGTTAAGAAGAAACGACCAAAATATCTTCTACTTGAAAATGTCAAAGGACTGCTTTCTCACGACCAAGGACGAACTTATAAAATCATATTGTCCACCCTTACGGAACTGGATTATGACACGGAAGGATTGGTTTTTGACAGCTACTTTTTCAATACCGCTCCGAGAACGAGAATCTATATGCTTGCTTACGACCGGCAGCAAGAACCTTCATTTAGGAAAGGGAAAGGCAAAACCGTATCGCTTTACTCTTGTTTCAGGGAGAGGATTGGAAGTCAGAACTCACCTACCGGAGAATCGGAAAGTGTGCGAAGCTCCGGCCGAATTATACGAACATTTGCAAAACTTCCCAATTGGTTGGACAACTGGGATTCCATCTACCGCAAGGAAATCAGTGCTGGGAAATTCGGTAACGGTGAATGTGGTAAAAGCAATAATTAAAGCAATATTTAAATAAATAATCCATGCAAAACAAAGGTCTAAAAAACTTTGAAATGGAACTCAA
>CAYIPF010000001.1:26573-43110 GCA_964365285.1 uncultured Candidatus Saccharibacteria bacterium
TAAATAAATAATCCATGCAAAACAAAGGTCTAAAAAACTTTGAAATGGAACTCAAGAAAATATTTCTCCTTGAAGATCCATACATTGCGAAGGTGCTGCTGGCGCTGGTGATTTCGCAATTTACCTCGAACGACCCGGCATGGACGGTCATTGTCGGACCATCCGGCGGAGGCAAGTCGGAGTTCATCAATATGCTCTCGCTCTTCAAGTGGACGCCTCCGGGCGAGAACCAACAGCGGCAAGTCGTTACCCCCGTGTCAACACTCACCGCGCGCACCTTCGTATCCGGCTTCAAGGCGGCAGGCAAAGACCCCTCGCTTCTCACACAGATCGCGCGCGGCATCATCACCATCAAAGACATGACTTCACTCTTGTCGGAACACAAGGACGACAAGGCGGTGATCATGGGACAGCTCCGCGAGATTTACGACGGCAAGTACAATAAGAAGTTCGGCAACGGCGAGGAAGTGAACTGGAACGGCAAGATCACGGTTATCGCCGCCGCGACATACGCCATCCATTCCATGAAGGCACAGTATGTAGCGATGGGTGAGAGATTTCTGTTTTACAATCTCATGCAGCCGGACCGTGAAGGAGCGGCGGAAAGGACAATGGAGAATCAAGAGGACGGCAAAATGGCGGAACACCGCCAGCATTTTGCTGAAATGTTTGATCAACTTGCCGTTGATGTTTTGAATAGCATACCGAAAGAGATACCGAAAATGGACAAGGGAACTCGCAAAGACATGATCTCCCTTGCCGAGCTTTCCACACGCGCGCGCTCTGATGTTGAACGCAACTGGCGCTCGCCGAAGCAAGAGATTACGGACGTGCATCCGCCGGAGATGCCGACCCGATTCGCCGGCCAGCTTCAGTCAATCGTGCAGTCGCTTAAAATCATCAACCACTACGAAACCGGCAAGTTCGGGCTGCTTGAATCCGACAAAACCATTCTTAATAAAATGTCGCTTGATTCCGTTACGAAGATGCGCCGCATCATCATGCAGGAACTCTCGCGCTACGAAATGATAGAAACAGCCGGGCTTGCAACGAAGCTCGGTTTGCCGACCAACAGCGTAAGAAACTATCTTGAAGATTTGGTAGCGCTTGGCGTAGGGGAGAGAGAGAAGGGACGCGGTCCGAAAGGTGATAGCTGGAAGATTAAGACACACTACCGCAACCTCATGGCGCGCTTTGAAGGCATCATCTATGAAGAGGGGAAAGACCTCACGGAAACAAATGCCGAACCGACAGACGAACAGGTGCTTGCTGAAGCGAGTGAAGCACTGGCCGAAGAAGAAAACCGGCAAGAAGAAGGTCTTAATTTTTGATATGGATATTGAATCCGAATTATATTAAGATGGCCGAAAAAAGAATCGCCGCCATTCCTAAAAGCTTATTTTCTTTATGAAACTAAAAGCTTATTTTCTTTATGAAATCCGAATTACATCAAAAACTTCAAGACAAAGCCATTAAATATCTACTGGATAAGGCATATTGGATTACTCGGCAAGAAGCGCAAACTTTGGGGGGAATAGTAGATGTATGGGGCATGAGACATATTGATTATAAAACGATATGTATTGAGGTAAAGGTTTCAAAATCAGATCACCGTTCTCGCTCGCAAAAATACAAAGAACATAATTCGGGGGTTATCGCAAACAAGAATTTTATTCTATCTCCCAAATGGCTGATTATGCCGGAAGAGGTTAATCCGCACTGGGGACTTCTTTGGTATGATGAAGAAACCGATAGAATACAAAATCTGAAACAACCGACAGAATTGGAACAAACAGATTCTCAAAAATTAGAAACTTTAATTCATTTTCTCTATAATGGAATGAATAAAAATAAGTTATAAAACTTACTTAACCGTAGCCCGATGCTTTCGCGTGTGCTTTGCTTTATTCCGGTGATAGCTCTCTAATGCCTGTTTCCGGCGCTTGAGTTCATTCTTCGTAACCCAAACTTTCCAATTTAGATATTGCGCTTTCTTGTATTTTGCCTTCCTCTCCGGCGACTGCTTCGCAAACCACGGCTTCCATACCTCCCGATACCACTTCGTATAGTACGGACGCCGGCACTTCCAGCACAAACCGAGCATTGCAAAGAAAGTGTAGCGCTTCGGACGATACGGAACGTGGCACACTTTACAGAATTTAATTATCTTAACATCTTTGTAGAAAAATTTAGACATATTTTTTAATCGCCACAATAGTAAGCATCACCCGAAACGCTTGCGCAAGCGTTATCTTTAACACCATAAAAAGCAAACCAGAGAGAAATTAAGAGCCAACCAAAGAAAAAAATACTGCCTATCACAACTGCAATTCTCTCCGCCCACTCCCGGAAAGGACGATTCTTTTCCCACTCATCACGCTCTTTGATGTCATTTACCATTTGATCAAGATTATAGTTCATATTTAAGCATCTCTTGTATCTGCTCCATGCTGATCGGCGTGTCGCCGAGGATCTGATTCGACAATTCAGCTTTCGCATGAAGCACTTTTGACATATAAACATCCATACTTTTACGAGCAATAAGATTGTAAACCATCATCGGCTTTGTTTGTGTCAAACGCTTAATCCTTCCGTTTCTTTGCACGTATTTTCCGTAAGACCACGGAAGATCGTAGTGAAAAATTATGTTACCAGCATCAAGATTAAGACCCTCTCCGCCGGCATCGGTAGAAATTAACAACTTGCAAGCATCGTCTTTTTGAAACTTTTGCGCTGCCTCATCACGATCTTCACCGGTAACCTTGCCAGTAATTAGAAGCGGATCATATTGCGCCAACTCTCTTACTAAAATTGTCGTCATCTTTTCAAAACGCGAGAATATAATTACCTTCTCACCATTCAAAAGTATATCCTCAAGTCGTTCTTTAAGAACATCTAATTTACTTGACGTTTTATCCTCACCCAACAACTCAAGCGAACAAGTAAGTTCGGTCAGAACAAGCATTTTTACAAGAGTCATTTGTATAACCATCGGACGCTCAATCTTCTCTATAAGATATTGATCAACTTCAAATAACAATTCTTTCTTCAACCGATCATAAAGAGCGCGCTCTTTCTCCGACAGGTCAAAGGGAATGTCCTCGATCGTTATTGGAGGCATCTCTGGCGCAACTTCTTCAAGCGACTTTCGTATCATATATCGTTTTAATTTTGTTGCCAGTTCATCCTGATTTATTGGATAAAGCATGCCACCCCACTCATTGCGGACCGTATAACGATCCAAAAATGGGTAGTATGAGCCAAGACAACCCGGTTGAATAAGATTCAATATGCCGAAAAGCTCTGAAGGTCTATTCATCAATGGAGTTGCGGTAAGAATGTAACGGTACTGGCTACCCTGCGTTATTTTCCGCAGAGCTTTGTATGTTTTAGTACGAACATTACCGGCACGATGTCCCTCATCAAGTATGATCGTTTGAAAAATCATATTTTTTTAAAAAATAAACGTAGAGTATTATAGAGCAACCAACATATCTCTGTCAATTCTTGCTACCTCATAAGACATAATCAAAAAATACAAACCCGAATACTCAATAGCTTGCCTATAAATATCCTTACGCTGTTTAAGATTTCCAACAACCACAAATATTTTATACTGTGGCGTAAAGCGCAGAATTTCACTCTCCCACTGATACATTAAACTCTTCGGGCATACTACCAAATTCTTTTCACTCTTTGTTTTAGCTATTGCAGCTAACGCCATGATCGTTTTGCCGGTTCCGACACCACACGCATTAAGACATGACCCTGTTTTTACCATAAAAGAACTACACACTCGTTGAAACCCATAAAGCGGTAAAGGAGTAGCAAATTCAGTATCTTTCATTAAAGATAAACTCTCGGCTTCGCGCGCCTGCTCTTGATCTTTTTTTACTTCGGCCCACAAGTCGGGATGGATAGTGAACCCTCGCTTGGCGAGGCGGTCTACTGACGCGTGAGAACCGACAAGCGGAATATACCAGCACTTTGTTGCTGGATTGTATTTGCGACCCTCAAGCGACTTCACGAAGCTGACCAGCATCGGATCGTAGGGGAAAGAGATTTCGATTGAATTTTGTATTTTGCGAACTATCATTTATTTTGCTTTAACTTTATTCCTTGATTAAAACCCTCTTGAAATTGCTTCTTTGCTTTATTATACAAAAAAGGATTTTTTATTAACCAATCTATTAACATTCTCTCTGCTGTATATTTCTTTTTCTTACTTATATAATTTTTCATGTCCTTCACCTCCTTCACCAATTTATCAGTTATTGGAAACCAACCAAGATAATTCCCATCTCTTCGTTCTCCATGTCCAATAAGCATATAATCTTTTTTGACCTCATCTTTTGAAGGAAAATGTTTTAGATATTCCTTCATACTCAATCCGACCACAACATAATCCGGTGAAAGAAAGAGAAACTTCTTTTTTTCTCGTATCCATTTTCCGAGATATAGTAATTGTTCTATGAATTTTCCAGTATTTTTCATAATTATTTGTATAATTTTTTATGTATCTCGAGCCATAAACCAGCGATTGCTTCTTCTGGAGTAGAGCCTATGCGTTTCTTATATTTTTGTTCATTTACTGGCTTAGCAGTAAAAATACATAAACCCATATTAGCTACGCTCCTTACGGTTTTATCTATACCCCTAAACTCTTCTCCGCATGCTTCAATAAGTTCAGACAAAGTAGGAACTACTACTTTTTGAATATCGTTTAAGAATGGCATGGATGGTTTTAATAATCTCCATTCTTTTGGATATTTATAATATCCATAAGTACTATCTTGAGGAAAACCGGCGTTTTTTAGTTTTTTTGCAAGTTCATATTTCATGTATTTATTTGTATAATTTTTCATGGATTTGTTTTAACTGCGGCGATACGATATGCGTGTAGATCATGGTGTTGTTCAAGCTCCGGTGTCCGAGAAACTTTGACACGAACGCTATATCAACGCCGCGCTTCAGCAAGTCCGTAGCCAGAGAGTGCCTGAAAACGTGCGGCGTAACTCTTTTTGTTATCCCTGCCGCCTTCGCTCTTTCAATAACCATTTTCTGCGCGCAACGGGATGTAATAGGAAATAACAAAGCATGCTCTTCCGGGAATACCCTATTTTCTATCTTTAATTTTAATCTCAACCACACTTCTATCGCCTGCTTCGCTCTCGGCGAGAAGTAAATAACTCTCTGCCAGCCGCCCTTGCCTATTATCGGAAACTCCGATGTGCCTTTCTCATCCAGCAAAGGTATCATTTCCATTGACACTAACGCTAACGCTTCGGAAATACGCAAGCCCGTGGAAAATAAAACCTCAATGAGCGCCCGGTCCCGAAGATTGCGCGAACCCTCCGGCTTGATAGTCGTGATTATTTTCTCCACCTCTTTTTTCTCTAAAAAACTTATAGTTCGTTTTTGATTTTTCATTTTATTTTGTTGCTTTTCGCTATATTTTTCTTCGCCCATAATGGCTGAAGATTTGTATAATGGCATGCTTTCTTTAAACACTTTTTGCTGACAAGCCATACACATACCGGATATTTTGTGCTCTTTCACATCAAGCTCGGTCCGAAACTCCTCCGGCTTGATTTTCTCTCCGCAGATCGGACACCTGCCGGCTTCAATGTGGCGTAGCACGTCCGGAAATAGTTTTTCTATAATGTCTTTGTTCATATATTTATTTTATGAGGACAACCGCCGCGCCGTCCACTACCGGAAACTCCTCCGGCTTTATTCCGACCGGCGTTGTTATCTCCAACAGCCGGAAGCCGTCCGTTGCCGCCGTGAGGTTATTTTTGAAAAACACTCCGGCTATCTCCGGCTTCATCTCCGACTTACTGGCGATCTTCGCCACTAATAAATTATATTCGTTATACAGCATTTCGTTTGTGTTTTAATGATTTATGATGTTTTTTACACAACCACTCAACCTTTCGGCCGTTATTTTTGCCGGTGTGCTTCGGTCAATTTCAACCGGAACGGATACCGTGGCCCCCTTTTCATTTACCAGCATATACGGCGCGCCTTCAACATATCCTTTATAGTCCGGATGTATGTTTCGCCATTGATCAAGAGTTATTTTTATCATAGTATCGCACGCAAGATGTGAGCCGTGATCGTGCCGATATAGAAGTTATCGGTCGGATACTGACCGGACATAATCCAGAGTAAGAAGCCGAATATATCTATTAACAAGATAGCGGCGATCACTGCGGATATTGTTTTTATTGTCTTGCGCATAGTGTTATTGATTTTTATTTCTGCCGGCTTTACGACTATGGCCAGCCCGGCTACGCCGGAGCGTCCGATCTTCATAACCGTGAGATCGGGAGAGCGGCGCGGTATTCTATATAATAGACACCTGCGGCGTGCAAGTCGTGAGCGTTGCGCTTCGTTCAGATTCTTTAGTGTGTGAAACCGAGCGAGCGACATTTTTTATTGACGCTATCCGTGAGCGCGTCCGCTATTGAAGCGATGGCGTTTCGCCATATGTGCTGGATTTTGTCAAACTCTGCGAGCTTGTAATTCCATTGTACTTTAATTTTTTTTGTTTGTCAAGCCCCTACCCGTAGCACTTGAAAAAGAGTTATTCTCTTTCTGTATAAAATGCGAATACCTATAAACCTAAAACACCGCATAAAATAAGGATAATGGGCCCGGCGCGGCGTGTGTGTGCGCTGTGTGCTGTTATTTACTTGACTTTATACGCAAACTATGGTGAAGACCCCAGACCGAAAAATCGGGACTCCATATATTTATATATAGTCATAAGGGACCCCCACCCACGCCCGCGCGCGCACCCATACAAAAACCACCGCTTTTTTTCAAAAGGGTGGTCATGCGGTTTTAGGGTGGTATGCTACTCCTTAAATCTACTCTTCATCAGATCACGCCGGTCTAAAGGAACACTCCAAGTACCCTTAACACAAACAGGGTTTCCATCGGAGTTTTTTCCGACCCTGCCGCCCAGCATTTCACAATACTGCTCATCGGAGATCACTTCCTCAATGGGTTTAATCTGCTTGCTTTTAGCATTGTACTTTCCAAACTCCTCCTTGTACGCATTAGCAAGAAGCAGCTTAAAATAAGCCGGCGCCCTTCCTCCATAACGCTGTAAAAGCGCCCGGAGATTCTTTTCTTCAATATCGCTCAAAAAGATGTTAATTCTTTTCATCGAATTTTTCTTGAGGAAAATCCTCATTAAAGAGATATGGATAAATACCCCCTACCAATTCATCAATAGAACTCGCAAGGTTTTATTCGACACTGCCCTGATCCATTTCCGTACCCAAAATTTCTCTCCTCGACCTTTCTAACCCAACTACGAATTGTATAAAATGTGCCTTTTCCATACAGTTTTAGTGTAGCAAACTACACTCCACTGTGTCAACACTTTCGTCTGTGGATAACTTTTTAGACCACTCGGACCACCTTTTCAAAAACCTACCCAAGCAAATAAACCATATTTTAAGCGTACAATAGATTCGGACAGACACCTTATCACTAAAAAAACTTTTTCATTTAGTTCGCTTATGAGAATATAGCATATCATAAATAAATATATTTATATGTATATCCCTGTAGGTCAGAATTAGCTGGGAGCAAGACGGATTCTCCTTTTGATGGTATAATTTTAGCATGAGCGCCGCGAACGAACTGACAAATCAAATCATAGATCATGTCTATAAAGCCGGCGGTTATGCATGGCGCTCTTCGTCTGTAGGAGTGTTTGATTCAAAACGAGCCATGTTCCGTGCCAGCGCGAAGAAGGGAGTGTCGGATATTCTCGTAGTATTTAAGGGGATCCTCGTTGCCGTGGAAGTGAAGATCGGTAAGGATCGGCTTTCACCCGAGCAGGAGGGTTTCATGCAGAATATCCAAAATGCCGGCGGATGCGCCTTTGTCGCGTCCGACTTTAATTCGTTTCTTGTCGGTTGGGAAGCGTTCAAAAAGCGCTTTACTTGAAATGCTTTACAATACCACTTATCCACAGTTCTCGCTTGTATTATGCTTGTGTATATGCTATACTGATAGCAAGGTGTAGGAGGGTGTGGAAAGACACGATCTTCGGATTAGTGTACGAGGATCGCTGGAACGCAATTAACATATGAAAATTACGCTTCACATTTTCACATCTCATCTACAAAAAACTCTACGTCGTTAAGAGTGCGTGGAGTTTTTTGTTATGTTGAAAAAATATGAAGCATGGACATCGCATCAAACGTCGGGTTAATAATCGGCTCAAGGGCGCATTCGGTTCAACATCATACAAACCGCATGAATAAATTTCCAGCGTTGACACAAGAGGAAATAGATGCCGGCGTTGAGCAGGTTGAGATTCCGTTGAACGAGCTGGAAACGGTTGATGTAAGTCCGCAGCACATTGAGAGGATGGCTCGGGGGTTCATTATGGGAACGCAGGCGATCGGTCGGCGGAAGGAGATTAGGGAAATGCTTGAGGAACGCGTGACGAAGAGAATCGGAAGAAAAGGAAAGTATCTCACAGATAAATTATTTGAATTGGTTGACGGTATCTATACGGTTCAGAAAGAAAGCGGCAGGGAGATCCGGTATTACAAAGTTCCGCCGAATCTGGCGGCGATCGTCTACGCTTTGGACCGGGTGCTGGGAAAGCCGAAGCAGTTTACCGAACATAGCGAGGAGAAGAGGGGGATTATGGTTGTTGAGCATATTATACGAAATTTGGCTGGGGATAACCCTATTGCGAAAAGTGTTCCGAGTGTGATAGAGTTACCTAATGAAAAAGATATGCGTGAAATGCAAGAAGTTGTTGGAATTGGATAGGTTCAACAAGCAGACAAAATCACCTGACGGTCTTCAGTATTATTGTAAGGATTGTTTAAGAAAGGTTGGTCGTAAGTGGGATAGTGAGCATCGAGAGTATAGAAATAAAACTTCTCGAGAAGCTAAGGCAAGAGAATATAAAAGAGATCCTGAAAAATTTAAAGAACGAGTTAGAAAGTATCATGCCTTACATCCGGAGGTGCAGCGTGAAGCTGGGAAGAGAAAGAGGTTGCGTTTGCGAATGGGAGCGCTGGAGGCATATGGGATGAAGTGCGCGTGTTGCGGAGAGAGTGAGTTAAAGTTTCTTTCGATAGATCATATAAATGGCGGTGGTGGAAAGCATCGCAGGAAACTAAAGGGGCATTTCTATCAGTGGTTGAAGGTAAATAAATATCCAGTTGGTTTTCAAACTTTATGTCATAATTGTAATCAAGCAAAAGGATACTATGGACAATGTCCTCATAAAAGAAAAGGAGGAAACAGTAGTTGAAGCCGCTACTACATTTGAGCTGGTAAAGAGTTTATATCGTAATGACTTCGGAAAGCCATTCGAGATGACGCTGGGACAGAATGAGATATTTGATGCGATTTTCAAGAAGAAGTATCCGCGCCTACATATAATGACTTTTACGCAGTATGGGAAGTCGGACGTTGTTTCAATGGCGGTACTAACGAGGGTTGCAACGTTCGGAGAGCGGTTTTGTATTGTCGCCCCTAGTCAGCCAAAGGCGCGCATTATAACTGGATATTTAATTAAACATATTTTTGACAATGAGTTTACAATGTCTCGGTTCAAAATTAAAGAGGGAGAAAGCGCGGAAGCAATACGCCGGGAACGGAGCAAAAACCGCTTGACGTTTGATGTAGGTGATAATCAGATAGGCGAGGTATTTATTCTGTCGGCGGAATCAAGGTTGACATCGGGTGAAGATATCGGAAACGCTCTTATGGGATTCGGGGCGCCAAATGTTGTGATGGATGAAGCGGCTTTAATTTCTGATGAAGCGGATGCAAAAGCGATGCGTATGGTTGGCGGATTTACGGGAACCGGACAGGATTTCGTAGTAAAGATAGGTAATCCGTTCACGCGTGGTCATTTTTTGAAAGCATATGAAGATCCGGCGTATCATAAAATCAATGTTAATTTTGAACGTGGAATCAAAGAGGGGCGTCTTACACAGAAGTTTGTCGATGAGATGCAGAAAAAACCATATTTTCGTACCTTGTATCTTAACCGTTTTCCTGAAGCAGACGATATCGACGCGAAGGGATGGACGCAGCTTTTGACCGAGGATGAGGTGGAGAGTTTTATCAACACCAATTCCGAGATCAAGCACGTCGGAGAAAAGCGGATTGGCAACGACGTGGCGCGCGGAGGATTGAACTTCACGGTATGGAATCTCCGGTCCATGAATTATATGGAGGTGCTGGCGAAGAGCCGGCAGGATAATTTGACGGAAATTGCCGGACAGACGCTTTTCTTTATGAAGGAAAAGCTCATACCGGCGGAGAACGTCTTTATCGATGATGTCGGCGTGGGTGGAGGCGCGGTGGATCCTCTTCACTACCAGCAGAAGAATGTGAGGGGTGTGAATGTCGGACAGCCGGCGCTCGAGCAGTCAAGGTTCGTGAATATGAGGGCGGAGTCATACTGGCGGTTTAGGGAGTGGCTGAAGCGAGGAGGGAAACTTTGTTCTTGTCATAGAGATGAGTGGGTACAGCAGTTGTCGAAGATTAAGTATAAGCCGGATTCAAAGGGACGGCTTCGCATAATGAGTAAAGATGAGATGCGGACGCAGGGCATTGATTCGCCGGACGTGGCGGACGCGGGCATGCTGACTTTTGTCAGACAAGAACACGGTGATATGGAAGCAAGGAGAAAGAAGCGGGAGGTAAGGAGAAGAAAACATAGTTTTAACAGGGGCGTAAAAGTTTCAATGGGAGGATACTAATATGGGAGAAATTATTACAAAAGAAAATAATCAACCGGTGGTGCCGTTCGCGAAAAAGGAAAAGGTGTATGTTCCGCCGGTGATTATGAATGAGATGAGCGTGCAGATCCCGCCAGTATATTATTGGGAAGATATTGTTGAAAAGAAATCTGTTTTAATGACGATGGCGTTTAAAATGTTCGGGCGGAATTTCGGCATGAGTTATCCTATTGAGGATACAAACTTTGTAAAAATTGATATAATGAGAAAGAAGCTCTTTGCGGTTGTAAAGGAATCGCTTGATGTTCTTATTCACCACGGCCGAAAAGTGCTGGACGCGGGCGGCAACATCGATCCGCGATTAGTCAACGACGAGGAAGCGATTAGATTTAAATACGATAAATACTGGAACAAAAAGGTCGCAGCGTTCAACCAGTTAGTGCGAGTCGCGCCGATCACAAAAAAGAAGGCGGTGGAACTCGGACTGCTGGATAAACCTAAATATGCCTGAAGAACTAAAATCAAATATTGAGGAAAATAAAGAGGTTTACGCTCCTACTGAAGAACAGAAGAAGCGGCTTCAGTTTGTTTATGATGAACGCGCGGATATGATACAGAAGCGCAATCAGACCTATGTCCAGTTTAACGACCGGACTTTGAAGGAGTTTATTGATGATTCGGAGAAGCGGTTGAACGCCTATGTTTTGGATAAGGCCAGTCAAGGCAAAGAAGATTGGCAGGCGAATTTCGCGACGCGCGCTTACGCAAATAAGGCAAAAGCGCTTTTGGCCGCGACGGCAAGAGATATTCCGGAGATGCACTTCAAGGCCGTAAATGACGCCGATCAGTTTGATCACTTCGCCGCTGATATCGGAAAGAATCTTGTGCGCCATTCATACAACCAGGGCAACCCTCAAGAAGAATTATTTTTCCTCGCGTGGTCTAACGTGGGACACGGCACGGTATTGTCTTGCGAGGATATTCAGAAGAACGTGTATCAGAAGTCGCGTATCAAGAGTTTCGATCTTCTGACCGGCGATATTGAGGAAGAGTTGTTGGAGAAAGAATCATACGGCGAACCTTATTCTTATGAGGTGCCGTTGATGAATCTTTTGGTAAAGAATTTTTATACCAGAGACATTCAGGATCAGACGGCGATGATATTGGAAAGTTTTTACGCTGACCGCGATCGCTTTGATTCTATTTTTGGAAAATATCCGAACGCCGAGAAGGTGAAGAATCTCGCGGACATTAAGGCGAACGATCACGACACCTATTTTCATAAATTATGGAGCGAGACCATTAAAGACGGGAAAGGATTTTTAGTTTCCCGATACATGAATAAATACAAGGGCCGGCGCGGAGTTTACCGAATTGTCGCAAACGGCATTGAATTGTATAACGGCCCCATGATTTGGACCGACATTACGCGCAAGAATTACGGCCGGCCAGCGTATCCGATTGCGAAGACAATATACGAGCCGTTCGCGAATACCGACTTCTTCTATGGGAACTCGCTGCCGAACTCGGCGATGGGCGAGGGAGATGTTTTAAATACTCTTTATAATACTTCTCTTGACAAGCAGTACCGGTCAATGGTGCCTCCTCTTCTTATTGGTATGGTCAACAAAGACATGCTTGACCTTGAAGATGAAGTTGTTGCCGGCGATACAAAGATTTATGTTGACGACATCGCGCAGGTGAAACAGATGGAGTTGCGTGGTATCACCGATTCTGATGTGAAGATGATCGATCTGATTTCTCGCGGCTTGGATCTTACAACGCTCGATCCGCAGCAAGAGGGTGCGGCGCAAAAATACGTTACAGCCCGGGCCGCGGTTGCCGCCGATGAGCGCGCGCGCCAGCTCAAGGGGATATTCTTCATGTTCATGGAGAGTTTATGGTTGCAGAAGGTTCGCCTGCGCCTGCCGAACATTCTTCTGACTTATACTATGCCGAAACTCGTTGAGATTATCGGCGAGGACGGTAAGACAAAACTGGTTGAAAGATATCGGATGTTTAATATTGACAAGACGGAGCTTTCTGACGGCACAAGAGGAACGTTCGGGATTGAGTTCAGGTCTAAAGAACAAATGACGGATCGGAAAGCATTGCGACTTGATGTGGAAGCGGAAGAAGAACGAAACTATCTTGCCGGCACGCCGTATGAGAAGGTTATATTGCCCTATGGATATTTAGATCACCTTTCTTTTGATATAGAGATTGTGCCGGAAACATTATGGCAAAGTAGTCAAGCTATTTCGATGGCCATGACTTTAGAAAAGACTCAACTTATCGCTAACATTTTCCCTGAATACTTCGCCGAGAATAAGGAGCTGTTGTTCCGTGATCTGATCAAGAACTACAGCGACGATCCGGGGAGGTATAAGTTGCCGAAGCCACTCGACTTCTCGCAAGAGAAGGGGTTGGAATTAGCCACGGGAGTGGCAAGTAAAGGTCGTGGCGGAAGCTCGGCTGGTGGAGGATTAGTAAGTGATATCACAGGTGTGGATACAAACAACAAGATGGGCGAAGAAGCGGTAGCAGCATAATTATGTCTATACTTTCTAAAAAAGAACGCGACAGAAAATACTACCTTAAAAATAAGGAGAAAAAGTTGCGTACTTCAAAAGAGTGGGCTAAAAGAAATCCTGAAAAGCACCGAGAACAGAGTAGAAGATCGTCGAAAAAGTGGGACCTAAAACGTTGTGAAAAACTTGCTGGTTGTCCGAAACCTGAACGATGTGAAGTTTGTGGCTCGTCCCTTAAAATATGTTTTGATCACGATCATAAAACCGGAAAGTTTCGAGGGTGGATATGTGACCGATGTAATAGAATCTTGGGTTTTGCAAAAGACGATTCAAAATTATTGAGAGATCTAGCTAATTTAATTGATTCCTCAAATGGTCGATTGAAGAATCAAAGGAAGTTAGTTAAATAAAAAAAACGAAGTATGAAAAGAATTATTATAGGTTTGCTTCTGCGGTTATTGGATCGCTCGGCAAAGATTGATTACAAGCAGATTGATAAAAAGGCGGTTGAGGACTGGGCGTATCATAGTTTCGACGACAGAGGTTGGAGAAGCTACTTCGCCTACGAGGATATGAAGATTCTCAAAGAGTTGTCGTTTGGTAAGGATCGAGACACATACATGATTCTTATCGGCAGACGACTACAGCTTCTTTATCTCTTTGACGAGATGAAAAAATCGGTTGAAAACAAAAAGTCGGCCGAGGAGAAGCGAAAAGCGGAAGCGGAAAAAAGTGAAGAAAAAACATGAAACACGGACGACACAAAATGAGTAAAAGTCAGGCGATTATTCACGAATCGGGCGCTGAAATGAAGCGCAATCCACCGAAAATTCTTGCGCATACACGCGCGAAATTCGGGGCAAAACGAGCGGAAGAGCAACGCGTTGCGATATTACTGTCGAAATCTCGCAAGCGAGGTGCTAAGATAAAGAGGAAAGGTCGAAAGTAAATTATTAACTAATTAACAAAAAGCGATATGTCAAACAAAACATTAAAAATTAAGAGAGTATTCGCGTGGACTATCTTCAATAGTTTGAGGAATACTCCGCCGAAAGATTTCCCTACAACGGGTGAAATCAAAAGCACGATCAACGAAGTGCTGCCCGCGTTAAAAAGTCAGGTAGGATACTATATTGAAGCGATGGAAAAAGCCGTGGGGTTAGCCGAGAAGGTTGCTTCAAAAGAAGTTACCGAAGACGAATCAAGAGCGGCGGTGGAAAAATTAAACGAGGAGTGGAGGGTGTATAATAAAGAGCATGGCAGTGAATTGATTGAGATTTCTCTTGACGATGAAGGATTCAAAACCTTGAAGGCGCAGTTTGATAGGGAGAATTGGGGCAAAAAGTGGGTGGCGAATCTTGAGGAGTTCGGAGAATTACTGCAGGCGTTTGAAGCCGGAAAGTAAATTGAAAATTAAAGCTAACAAACGAAGAACAGCTTATAGGAAGCTGCGACCCGGAGGTGAGAACAATATTTTGGTTTTCACTTCGTTTTCCAAGATACTCACCGCCGGATCGCAGTTCCCTATAGTCGAAGCTGTTCGTTAGCATAAGATCGCATGAACCATAGCGATTTAAAATAAAGGTTTTAAAACTATGCCAGAACTAACAGCTAATAACAATCAGGGAAACGGTGGTGACGATGCCGCCGCGAAAGCCGCAGCCGACGCAGCCGCAGCAGCCGCCGCAGCCGGAAACGGCGGCGGAAATGGCGAAGAAAACGTTACCATGAAAAAGTTCGAAGTTGAGAAACTTCAAGCTGACTTGAAAAAGTCAAACGAGGATCGCGACAATTACAAGAAGGGATTGCTGCAGAAAAAAGCTGACGAGAGAAATCTCGGAGGCGAGGGACAGGGCGGCGGAGGAGACAATATTATCGATGAGAAAAAAGTCGGTGAAATTGCCACAGCTGCTACGAATAAAGCTCTGCGAGCCGCCAGCGAGAAAACCGCAAAACGCGCTTTCTTGCAGGCGCATCCCGAATATGTCGATGACGCTCAATGGACGGAATTGATGTCAAATCTTACTTTTAAAGGTACGGAGTTGATACACGATGACGTTCTTGGTCGCATGGACGCGGCACTTCTTGAACATAAGCGGTCTACAGGAAAGCTCGAAGAACATCTTAAAGCAGAACACGAGCGCGGCGTGCGCGAGGGCAGGATTCAGGGAGAACTTGGATCGGGCCACGGCACCGGCGGCGCTGGTGACAGAAATGAGGGTGGAAAAGGCACGGGCACCCTCTCTCCTAAGGGAGAAGAAATGGCCCGAGCCATGCACGTTGATCCGGAGAAGGCAAGGAAGGTCGATCCCTCGAAAGACAACGTCATCAACATACTATAAGTAATAATTGGAAAGATATTGTTCTTATCGCATTAGCGATTGGAATGACATTGCTTCCACCACAAAATTATGTCAGTAAGAATATTTAGAGAGAATGGTCCAGTTCACATCGAGTGGTATGAGAAAACGGCGTCAACTGCTTTTGCATTCAACGAGCCGGTTTGTTTTACCACTACGGGTAGATTGATTGCATATACTCCGGGTGCAGTGCAGCCGGTGTTGGGTCTTATTAAAAAGACGATCGCTTCTACGGATAGCGATTATGCGTCTACTACAAGAGTTCCGGTTGAAGTAGGTAATGCAGATACGGAATACTTGTTTGACGCAACCACAACCTCCGCTGCTCTTACGGATTGCGGTGAGTTTGTTGATTATGTGGCCGCGACTCGATCGGTGAACGTGGGCGTTTCAACAGAAGACGATGTATTTGTGACGCAGTTCATTTCTACGGCACTTGTCGTTGGGAAGTGGGCGCGGAGAGTAGTAAGCAACAACCTCCAGACTGCATTCACGAATGCCTAATTAAAATAAACGAAGTGAGAATAAACGAAGGCATACCGATGTCGAAAAGGTATGGATAGTAAAAGTAACTAAACGATTATTAACGTATGCCTATTCTCACTACACAGTTAGTTCGTTAAGCTGTGTATAAATCTCTTCTGATCAATGGGGAAAGTCCGGAAGCGGATAACCCTCAACAAGCCGAAAGGCAGTTGCAGAGACTGAGTGAAGAGACCTCGAAAGAGGAAGCGACAGTCCGACCTCCGCGCATAACATAATGAAGGCGGAGAGAATAGCAGAAATGACTATTCCGCCCGAAAGGGTAGTAACAAAAAGTTAACGACTTGGTACTAAGATAATTTTTGCCAAGTATAAATCTCTTCTGATCAATGGGGAAAGTCCGGAAGCGGATAACCCTCAACAA
>CAYIPF010000001.1:43210-61280 GCA_964365285.1 uncultured Candidatus Saccharibacteria bacterium
TCGAAAGAGGAAGCGACAGTCCGACCTCCGCGCATAACATAATGAAGGCGGAGAGGGTGGTAGAAATATCCACTCCGTTCATTGACAAAAGTCGTAGCTTGGAAAGACTTTTGTTAGGAAAAGTAACAATAAGAAAAAATGCCCTAGTCCAGTGGAGAGAGGAGTACGAATCGGTTGAAAAGGCCGCTCGGCAGCTTTATGATATTCTGCCGAACGAAAATCTTACTTCCGAACATTCGCATATCGACAGTCCGGGTTTTGCCCGCAGGAAAAATGAGGGCGGATCCTATGTTGTCGGTTCTCCCCGTCAGGGATATACGTTGAACCTCACGAAATCTCGTGTTGGTTTGACGGAATCCGTGACTTGGGAAATGCGGAAGTACGACAAGTACCGCGAGATTGAGAAGAAAATGCGCGGACTTGGAGAGTCAACAGCTCAAAGAATTGAGCTTGACCTCACTCACCTCTTTACTTTCGGCTTGCAGGGAACAAGCTACACCAACATGGACGGCGAGACGGTTAATACCGTCACCGGCGATGGTCTGCAAATCTTCTCAGATTTCCACACGATTACCGGCAGCTCTACTACCGTAGACAACTACGGCGGAACAGTGGCTTTTAATCGCACCAATCTTGAAGCGGCTGAACGGCTCTTTAAGAACATGGTGAACATGAACGATGTCAAAGTCGTTCCGAAGCCGGATACAATCATCACTTCCGATGAGCCGGCTATTGTTAACCTAGTTAAGGAGTTTCTTAATTCAACGGAAGCTCCCGACACTGCGGAACGCGCAACAAACGTCTACAAGGCAAAGTATAAGCATATAGAGCTTCCTTTCCTTGCGACTACAAATGTCGGCGCGCCGAGCTCAACTGGTCGATACTACTGGGTACTTGCTGATTTGAAGCACAAGGACGCAATCCTTGAGTTTTCGGAAATGCCTACCTTTACCGCTCCTAACGCGGGCGGCAACGGAGAGGACTTCGATACTGATGACTGGAAGTTCAAGTCATCCGCTTCATACGCTTATGGCATCCTCGACTATAAGTGGCTTGTGGGTCAAGCTTCAACATCTATCTAACGAAGTGAATTAACGAAGCAAAAGGTCACTTAAAAACTATTTACAAAGCATAGATTTCACCCTGTATCTTGTGTGATCACAACGAATCCCGGTGACTTCTCTGTTTTAATTCACTTCTATGCCTACATACAATTCAGGTCGAGCGGCAGATATTGGAGGCCTCAATATACGTCAACGTCGCGCAAGCGATTTGAACGGTATTAGATTCGCCGACAATAGAACGGCCGCTCCGACTTCAGCAAATGACATGGTCTTGTACCGTGTCTCAAACTCCTTGCGGTTTTGGGACGGAACTACGGAGTATAATCTCCTTACTTCTGTTTCCGGTTCCGTGGGAGATCTAAACGGAGTATACGAAAACGGTAGTTCGGTAACGGTTGATGAAGGTCCGATTATTCTGACCGACGCAACGACCGGCGCATTAGATACGCTTCGTATTACTACATCTGGCGCAAAATCCGGCGATGCTCTTGAGTTTCTTATGACCGGAGCTTCAACCGGACGGGCAATCCATATAGATATGGATGCCGCGATAACCGCTAACGCCCTCTTCATTGATAATGGAGCTGGCGCGCGCACCGGTTCCGATATTCTCGTCACAGATGACTCTACCGGAACTCATAGCGTTATCGACATAAATAGCTCGGGGTCTGGCGCGTCAACCGGCCTTGACTGGACTGATTCTTACACCGGGTCAGATGCCGCATTCGGCGTGAAGCTCACGCTTGATGCTGATGACGGTATTGACGCCACCGCCCTGCAGATTGTTCGCGGAGCGGGAATAAGAACTTCTCCAGCGATTGATATTAATGATGGGTCAACCGGTTCTGCTGATCTCATTGATGTTGATTTGACAGGAGTGTTTACCGGCGACGTCTTTGATTTCGCGAGTACAGCGGCAGCGACTGGAAATGTGTTCTTTATCAATCTCGATAATGCTGTCGCAATGACCGCCCTTCATGTTGAAGGTTCGGGGGCTCGCACTCAGCCGATGGTTGAGATTGCTTCTGACGCAACAGGCGCGGTGAGTTTGGTTGACGTAACGCTTTCCGGCGCGATTTCAGGTCATGTTTTAGAGATCTCTATGGACACTACGTCTACCGGAGATGTCTTGAATGTGGATATGAATGCCGCAGTTGGGGGAAGATTTCTCTTCCTTGATGCCGGCGGTGGAGCAAGAACCGCGAATCTTGTTACTGTCACTTATGATTCAACCGGAAATCTTGATCTCTGCGAGATCAACGATACTAATACCGGTTCGGGTCATTTGTTTGACATTAATGTGACTGGCGCGGGTTCCGGCAATGTTGTTGATATTGTTTATGGAGCCGCGTTGGACACCGGCGATGCACTAAGTATTGATCTTGGCGCAACCGCAACTGGCGCACAGGCGATCGTTCTTACTTCAGGCGTGATGACGCGAACGACGAATCTTGTTGAAATTGCCGAAAACGGCGCGGCCTCCGGAAATACCATCGATGTCGGTATCGGAGCCGTAACCTACACGGGAAACGTGTTAGATATTAATCTCGGCGCGACAGCAACTGGTGGGCAAGCGATTGTTATTGCTTCAGGAGCGATGGCTCGCACCGTAGCACTCATCGAAGTTGGCGATGCCGGAACTTCTTCTGGTCCGACATTTGACATCAACCACACCGGCATTACGACTGGCATCATTTTCGATATTGATGCTACGGCGGCAACGACTGGCAATGTGTTTGACTACGCCACGAACTCCGCCTCAACGGGAACGATCTTTGAGGTGACTCTGGCAAATGCCGTGGGCGCGATACTGCAAAACTTCACGCTTTCCGGCGTTCGGACCGCTAATGCTGTAGTGATTACTCATTCGGCTTCCGGCGCGGTGGATGTGTTTCAGATTGACGATTCCGGAACTTCATCCGGCCATGTCTTTGATATTAACTCGTCTGGGAACAGTACGGGCAATGTCATCGACATAGTTGCTTCTGCTGGTAAGGTTGCTGGTCATTTCCTTAATATGGATTTAGCCACCGACCTTGCGGGAAATGCGATTAACATCGCTGCTGCCGGAGTCAGAACGGCTCCGATAATCAACATCGCGAATACCGCTTCTGATGGTGGAACAGATGATCATGTCATCTTCATTAACCAGACCGGTATTCTTGATTCGAATCTAATTCAGCTAACCTTCGGGACAGCTGCTTCAACCGGTGAAGCTATTAGCATCTCGATGGGTACGAACCTCGCTGGTTCTGCTCTTGTGGTTAATGGTACTGGCGTGAGAACGGATGATCTCATCAAGATTGATGACGACTCCACTGGCAACAGTCATATCTTCGATATCAACGTGTCCGGTATTTATACCGGTAATGTTCTTGATATCGCATTTTCTGTGGCTGCGGCTACCGGTGAAGCAATCATGCTTGCTATGGGAACAAACGTAGCAGGACGAGCGATCGCGATAACTTCAGCCGGGACAGGAGTTTCTGACGAAGGAAACGTTCTCGATATTACGCACACAGGTATTCTTGTCGCGGGCGCTGATATTGTGAATATTACTTCTTCGGGAGCGATATCCTCGACGTCAAACGCTCTGGCTATCGAGCCGGCTGCGGGTGACGCTGGTTCGTACGCACTTTATATCAACGCAGGAGGTACTTGTGAGGGTATAAAGGTAGACGCTGGTACGGTTACGTTGGATGAAAGTTTGTCAGTCGGAACGACCCTTGCGGTTACCGGCGCGACCACTCTTTCGTCTACCCTCTCTTACCGCAATCTTACGGAAGTTGTTACAGCTGCGAATGTACTTACTGCCGCAGAATCAGGAAGTGTATTCTTCCTCAATTCCGCAACAGAGTTCGCAACCACTCTTCCGGCTCCGGCCGCTGGGTTGCACTTCACATTCGTAATAACAGCGGCTCCGTCAGGCGCTAACTATACTGTTGTGACTGAAACCGCTACGAACATCATTTACGGATCAGCTGAAGTGAACGGCGCTTCGGTTCCTGCGGTGGCTGAAGATTCAATTAACTTTGTATCTGCGGCTGCGGCAATCGGGGACTGGGTTTCTGTCTGGTGTGACGGAACGAACTGGTATGTGAAAGGAATGGGAGTAGCTGCCGGTTCTATCACGTTCACGGCCGTCTAAAGTCGATAATTAACAATTAATTATTGAACTTTCACTTGCTTCCTTTCTTGGCCCACTTCGGGAACACCAATTCAAGGAAGCAAGTTGTGAGAGTTTGATTGTTCTTTAACTAACAGATTTACTACTACTATTCACATTCACTTTGTGCTATAATAGAAATATGAAAGCACAAAAAAGATGTATTGATTGTGGAGGTAGGGTATCTCGAAATTATGTAAAGAGATGCGCTTCTTGTCGTTTCAAGTGGGCGGTAGGAGAAAATGCTGGAAATTGGAAAGGTAAAAGTTATCGTTGTATAGATTGTAATATTGATATTTCTCACTCCAGAGCAAAGAGGTGCGTACCTTGTAGCAATAAAAGATTAAGAGGAATAGAAAATAATTCCAGAGCACTTGGGAAAAAATGGAAGTTAAAAAAAACACGAAAGAAATGGAGTAAGGAAGCTACAAGAAAGAGGACAGAACGATTAAGAAAATTTTGGAGTGAGATGGGTTTAGATAGAAGGTTAGAAATTGGTAGAAAAACTGGTGAGGCGCGTAGGGGGCAAAAGTTTTCTGAAGAACGAAGATTAAAAATTTCTGGTCCGAATAGTGTTCATTGGAATCCCGACAGAGAAGCAATGAAGAAAAATCAGAGAAATGATCCAGAATATCAACAATGGGTCAAGGCGGTAAAAAAACGAGATAAAAAATGTAGATTAAAAGATAAAAATTGTTATGGTTATAAAGTCGTACATCATATCAAGCCTTGGCGGGATTATCCCGAATTAAGGTATAAATTATTAAACGGCATTAAATTATGCCAGTTCCATCACCCGAGAAAAAGGGTTGACGAACAAAGGCTGATACCAATTTTTATGAAATTGGTAGGGTCAAAATAAAATACTACTTTGTCAAATCGCACAAATAATCTTCCATTAAATTATACATTTCAGTTTAATATAACGGCTTCCGGCACGCCCGAGCAGTTGACGGCAAAACTGCGAGCGGCAACGATCGCCTTCAACGAGAATACTCCGGATGCCGATACTATTACGGATTCAGCAAGCGGATTCCTTGTTGCCGGTTTTCAGGCCGGCGACCAGTTAACCGTAAGCGGTTCGGCCTCAAATGACGGAACATATGTCATCGGGTCCGTTGCCGCCGGAACAATTACGCTTCTGGCGAGGAACGATCTTACTACGGAAGCGGCGGGATCAACCGTGAAACTGGTTGCGCCGAAATCAGTGCCGGACGGAGTCAGCGTGAACATCAAGGCAAAGAATGCGAATACCGGAAATATTACAGTCGGCTATAGTTCGGCGACGGCGTTAAATACCGGCACCGGATGGATGAGCTTGGATAATAATGAATCCGTCGGTATTCAGGTTCAAAACACCGACGTTATCTGGCTTGACGCTACGGTAACAGGCGAGGGCGTCGAGGTATGGTTCGAGAAAAACTTACAAGCATAATATGAGTTTAACCTTCTTCAAAAATAACAAGCCGGACACTCGAATGATCGAATATGATCAGGCGATTGTTCGGCTTGGTTTGGAGAAGGCGAAAGCGCGGGCGGAACTTGATCGCGTGCTTGTTGAGGTTGCAGAAATAGGAGAAAGGAAAGCGGCGCTTCTTAATGAGATTGCGGAAGCGGAGAAAAGATTGCCTGTTATCAGAAAAGAAGTTACGGATGCGGTCAGCGAAGGGAAAAAAGAAATTACCGAGCTATCGCGCGCGCAACGAGAGCGGGGTCAAGATGTTGATGAAAAAACAAAAAAGATGGTACAATTAGAAGAGTACCTTGTTTCTTTGCAGGATAAGATTGGCGCAACGCAAAAGAACCTCAATATAGTCGAGGAGAGAGTCAATGGGGTAAGAAAGGCATTAGATGCCGTAAATAGCGAGTTGAGTATTTCTCGCGGGGCAAAACAAGCGGTTGAGGCGGACATCGTCGCTTTGCAAGAGTTAAGGAGCGAGCTTAAGGAATTAATAGCCGCTTCTGAAGGAAAGATGGCGTATCTTGCCGAGAAGGAACAATCTCTAAACAGAAAAGAAGCTGATCTTATTAAATACGAAAAAAGGGTTGAGAAAAGGGCGAAAGAACTTGGGGTTAATATTAAAATGATTTTTAAATAATATGTGGAAAGTTTTAGAATCAATATTGTTTTGGGAAGTTAGAAGCACATCATATATTAAATTGGGCGGAGTACGTCGAACTCCGCTACGAAGTTAACAATGGCATAACTTTATGCCAAGCCCATCATCCATTGAAAAGGGCTGAAGAGAAACGGCTAGTTTCTGTTTTTCAGGAATTGGTGTCAGTATCAAATTAACTACTTTGGGTAGATTTGAAAATTTTACACCTCCAACATTAGGATCCGAACTCACTACCACAGAGATAACAATGCTCGAAGAGCTTACCGCGCTTGCGAACTCTTCCAGCGGACAATTTATTCGTAAAGTAGCCGGCTCCCTTGTTAACGCGACTCTGGCGGAAACCATCGCGCTTTCCGGTCTTTCTGATGTTTCTATTTCTTCTGTGGCGCAAGGAGATATTCTCTATTACAACGGGTCTGGCTGGGTTAATTTAGCTGCCGGTACAACTGGACTTATTTTACAAACACAAGGCAGTGGCGCAAATCCTGTTTGGGCAAATGTTACGGGTGGAACAGTGCTTTCGGTTTCTGTAGTTACGGCAAATGGAGTTTCAGGAACTGTAGCAACTTCAACAACAACGCCAGCAATTACTTTGACATTAGGCGCAATTACGCCGTCCGCTATTCAAGTTTCAGGATTGACCGCTTCTGAAATAGTGATTACCGATGCTTCAAAAAATCTTGCGTCTGCCGCTGTTGCGACCTATCCATCACTCACGGAATTAACCTATGTTAAGGGAGTCACAAGCGCCATTCAGACACAGTTAGGACTAAAAGCCCCCCTAGCCTCACCCACATTCACAGGAACCGTAACTATTCCAACCCCCTTCACAATCGGAGCAGTTTCAATGACAGCGACAGGAACAGAGTTGAATTATGTTGCTGGTGTTACTTCGGCAATTCAAACTCAGATAACCGCCAAGATGACTAACCCAATGACAACGGGTGGAGATTTGATTTATGGTGGAGCTTCAGGAGTTGCAACTCGTTTAGCTAACGGTACGGCAGGTCAAGTCCTGCAAAGCAACGGCACAACGCTTGCCCCATCTTGGGTGGCTGCAGGTGCTGGTGATATGGTTCTAGCTTCAGCTCAAACGAATAGTGGTATCAAGACTTTCCTAGATACCACAATGAAGTTGAGAAATGTGGCTAATACATTTGATGGATATTTTGTAAATACAAACACAGCAGACAGAATTTATACTCTACCTGACAAGGCAATGACTATCGCTGGGACTAATGATAAACTTTCTGCTTTTGCCGCCACAACTTCCGCTGAACTGCTGGGAGTTATATCAGATGAAACTGGAACAGGAGCTTTAGTCTTTGCTACTTCTCCTACCCTCACAACTCCTATTTTAGGAACTCCTACTTCAGGAACTTTGACGAACTGTACGGGGCTTCCTGTTGCAGGATTGGTTGCTTTAACCGCGAGTGAAATAGTTATTACTACTGCCGGTGGTGTTTTAGCTTCTGCGGCGGTTGCTACTTATCCTTCGCTTACAGAATTAACTTATGTGAAAGGAGTAACGAGTGCGATTCAAACACAACTTGGATTAAAAGCTCCCCTTGCTTCGCCAACTTTTACGGGGACAGTAACGATGCCAGTAGGTCTTACGGGGGTGCTTCGTGCAGATACGGGCGTAGTTTCTGTGGATACCGATATTACAGATTTAGTATCTGCTTCATCACTGACTCTTGCTGGGAAGGTTGAACTCGCAACAACTGCCGAGATCAACACCGGAACAGATACTACAAGGGCTATGCCTATTGACCAGTATGTCGCTTCAAACCGCAATGTCAGATATATTCTTTATCGGGTTGTTGAGGCGACAACTGACACGGCCGTTGCAACCACAAAAGGCGGCGATTTGGAGTTTCCTTTCACAGGAACGATTACCGAAGTTGGCGCATATGTGGATACCGCGGGAACGACAAACCTTACCACCGTAGACATCAACAAAGCAGGCACTACGATATTAAGTACTAAAATCACAATCGACAGCACGGAAAAAACATCAAGAACGGCGGCAACTGCTCCAGTAATAAGCGTGTCGGCAATAACCGCGGGAGATTTGCTTACTTTCGATATTGACACCGTCCAAACTACAGCGGCAAAAGGACTAACTTTGCGAATAGGAATCCGAATGACATAATGAACGAAATCTCAAACACAATTAAACTCGGATTGATTTCACCTCAACAGAGAGCGTCTTTCAAGGCAAACGCAATCGCTAAAATTGGCTCAATCGCCAAAGTTAAACGAACCGATTATTTCGGCGGATTCATTGAAATTATTTCTATTAAGGAAATTGAAAACGGCGTTGAAGTGTTGGCAAAAGCGTGGGATTCAAACAACAACCCAATCGGTTTCGGCAAAGACGGAACCGTTGAAATTGAAAGATTCGTGATAATCAATCCTCCCGTTCTTGTTGACGACCCAAACGGAGACATTATCCGAACCTGGACTGACGAAAAAACAGGCGAAATCAAACAAAGAAAATTGCGAGAAGATTTACAGGAGGCCCTTCTGCAATCTCTCTCTCATACAATTCTTGTCAAAAAAGAAAAATTCGGAAGCGAAAACATAATTGCCGGAAAAATCGGAAACACAACCACCACGGTTTATCCGGCCGCGGGGGCAGTGGAACCGGTTGACGGATTAGTCGGCCGAGAAGGAGTGGCAAGTGTGAGCTGGGCGACAATTCGTTCAGGGGTTGGCAATGCGGCGGACGATTTAACCGCAGACCAAACTTTCTGTCGTGCCACTTCTACTACAACAACTGATGAATATCAAACTTTAGATAGATTTGTTGCCGGATTTAATACTTCTTCCATACCCGATACCGACACGATTTCTTCCGCTATTTTATCCATATATGGAACCGGAAAAAATGACAACATGAGCTTATCGGTTGCGGTTGACCATCGGAATGCTCCTGCTTCAACCAGCGCTCTTGTTGCCTCCGATTTTGACATTGCGGCTTGGGACAATGTTAAACAAAATTCTTCCGACATAACCATTACCGCTTTTTCTATAACCGGCTATAATAATTTTACTTTTAACGCAACTGGCAACGGAAATATCAACAAAACAGGATTGTCTTGGTTCGGGGTGAGAATTGCCGGAGATATAAGCAATACAGCCCCGACGTGGGTTTCAGCCGTGGTGGGAAGTATTTTAGGTTATCATGCTGACCAAGCAGGCACGGCTAATGACCCCAAACTCGTGGTGGAGCATAGCGCGGCAGTAACATTTATTCCTCAAATTATAATTATTTAATATGGAAACAAACTTTATTTCAATTATTATAAATGGAGGAGCCGTTGGTCTTGCGGCCGCTTTGATTTGGCTTCTGTATCGTCTTGTTACGAATCATTTTGAGCATACGAATCAAGCCCTTGACCGCAACAGCGAAGCATTCGTTGATGTGGCAAAAAGTAATCAGAAGTTGTGCGATTCACATGATCGTCTTTGTGAACTGATAAAAGATTTAAAAAAATGAGTAATAAACAAGAACCACTTCGAATAGCTGGATGGCAAATTTGAGAAAAAAATAGAAAGGTCGTTTAATAATAATTAGTTAATAAAAAAAATATGGGTGCAGGAACACCAAATTGGCAAAAATTATTTGAGATGGGCAAGCTCCCAAAAAGCGCGAGAGGCAAGGTTCCGGTTCTTGCTCAATTAGACGCGGCGGAAGCCGTAATCGAAGAGATTAAGAAAGGATGCTGTGATGATTGTAGAGCGAAGTTCTTTCCGGGAGAGAAAGCAGCAAAAGAGGCGGAAGTGGCGACTGTTAAATGCGAAGTAGAGGGTTGCGAGTTTGTGGCGCAAGGGAAGCTCAAAATGAACGCCGCAAACGCGCTACGCAAACACATGGCAGAAGCTCACGCGCCGAAAGCATAATAAAAAAACGAAGGCATTATTATGCCTAAAAATCTTATCAAAGCGAATATCTCAAAGCTGACGCTCAACGCGCCCCAGCTTGTGTTAGATTCCGACGCGGCCGCCGGCGCTACTTCAATTACCGTAAAATCAATTCTCGGTGTTGCGATCAATAATATTCTTCTATTCAGGGATATCGGAAACGAGAACGCGGAGATCGTGGCTACGCATGCGTCAACATCCCCGTCCGGCAACACGGTTACCCTTGTTGCCGCCGGTCTTGTAGAGGCCCATCCGGCCGGAACGGTCGTATATGTTATCCCGTGGAATCAGGTCAGGTTTTACAGCGCCGCTACCGAGATAGACGCTAATGCCGCCGCCGGTGTCGGATTAACTGCTCTCGCGGCCGCGCAAAACATTGATCCGACAGAGGCCGATAATGTTTACGTTGATACAACGGTATCAAGCGGGTTTCTTTATCATCGGTTCAGCGACAGCATAAATTCTGTCAACGATGTTTATAGTGACCCTGTCCCTTACGGCGCTTTTCAGGTTCAATTTTCCGAAGATGAAGTCGGTTACATCTTAGAGTTTGTCCGGCGCAAGCTTGGGCATGAGTGGGACGATAGATTCTCAAAACAAGCGGCGATAGATGAGGTCAACGCCTGCCTTCGTTATATGCAGGGCAAGCTTAAGCGATTCAGCCGGTATCTTGTGGCGGATCATGTCTTGGGCCAGACAGCGCGAGGTGTATTTGATTTTGCTATGCCGACGACTGTTTATGACAACGAGACGAACAAGTCGGTTCTGCAGGTAAGAATTGGGACCGCTTTGGTTCCCTTGATTCCTAAAGACGAGAAAGAGTTCGATCAGTTGATGGCTGACGTGGCGCATACGCAAGTAAGAACTCTTGCGGTAGTTGGCGGAACAACTCTTGAGATTGATAATTCTTATGATTTTGACGATGACGGTTCCGTGAATGTTTATACTTCAAACGCGGTGGACGCGATTACATATACTGGCGTGACGCGGAGCGCTACGGCCGGAGTATTGACCGGTGTGCCGGCTTCGGGCGCGGGCGCCATTGGAGTAGCTCATGCGGTTGATCAGAATGTGTGGCAGGGAGAGGTTGAGGGACAGCCGCGATACTTTAACATCAGACAAGGCAGAATGCGAATCTGGCCGCTTTGCGACAGCACATGGGACAACAAGAACGTTTTTATGGATTTTAGTTCCGAGGTTACAAAAGTTGACAGTGAAAGCGATACGATAGACGCGCCGAGATATGACGCCGTAAAACATTGGCTTTTGGCCCAAGGAAAAGCATATTGGCGCAACAATGGGACTCTGGATGTGAAAGACAGCGACTTTGTGTTGTTTCAGGATATTCTGAAGGCGGCGATAAGAACCGAAGTATCCGGACAAAAATATAAAATGAGTCCGAAAATAAATACCATAAGCTATCGTTCAAGGCCGAGAGGAAAGTTTGAAAATACATAATTATGTCAAGATTGGAATCCACAACTCGTTGGAGAGATTTTTCTGCAGGTAACATACAGAAGGTGTCTTCGGATATTCAAATTCCGAATAGTGTTCCTTTTAGCATGAATCTTGAATTTGATCGTGTTTTGGGTGAGGCCGTATCTCGTCAAGGAACTAATATAGTTGGCTCTCAACTCTCTGCTGGTAATTCTTGTTTAGGTCTTTTTAATCATCTCGATAGTACTACAACAAATAATGTTCTTTTTGCAGGTTTTAATGGCACTATTTTTGATGTTAACGGGGTAGTTTCTTCCGCAACTGGTTTAAATTCTACAGCTCAAATGAGTTTTGTTACTTTTCTTAATACAACTTTAATGTTAAATGGTAATGAGGCGCGTTCTTATACTGCGGCTGGTGGTTGGGTATCTACCGGAGGCGTTTTGAATGTGGCCGGAGTTCCCACTGGTGCAAACTTTTGTCAAGAATTTAAAGATAGAGTTTATTGCGCCGTAACCGATCGGCTTTATTACACGAACACACCCACAAGCGGATCCGTAAGCTGGACCGCTTCCGGCTCGGGTTCGCTTCAAGTAGAACAAGAGGACGGCGGCGGCACATTGCAAGCGTTGAATAAAGTGCCGGGCTACTTATTGATTTACAAACAACGATCGCTTAAACGCTGGAACTTTGATAGTTCGTTTCCGGAGGACTTAATAAACATCGGCACGCAAAGCCATAAGTCGGTTGTGCGCGCTCGAGGCAAAAATTATTTCTTTTATGGTCCGAACGGATTTTATGAAACACAGGGCGGATATCCGAAATTGATTTCGCGCCCCATTCAAAGAATTGTTGACGGCATCGCCAGCTCATTCTATGCGAGCGTGAACGGCTGGTCAGACAACGACAATATTTATTGGTCTGTCGGAACAGTTACGATGAATTTTGACAGGGGTTATGCCGAAACTTATACGAATGTCGTTCTTCGGTATACGATTGATACTCAGCAATGGGCGCCACTTCGTTATTTTCATGCCTTCAGGCAACTGCATCAATATATTAGCGGAAACGATACCTTGATTGTCGGAGGAGATTCTAACGGTCAGGTGCTTCAACTTAATACTGGAAACAGCGATTACAACGGAAATGCCATTACTTATATTTTGCAAAGTCCGGAAATTGATTTCAAGGTGCGTGAACGGCAAAAAACGATTTCAAATAAAGTTTATGTTCATTCCAATTTGACTTCGGGCGCGGAACTTCAGGCACGTCTTGATTATGGCGACTGGAAAAGCATTGGTTCGTTGAAAGACATTGTGAGTGAAATTTTCATCAAACCTTTAACCGCGAAGATTTTTGAATTTAGAATCGTTGATTCAATCACGGGAGAACAGATTAAACTTCGTGGAATGGATTTTCCAACCGTTGATGTTTATGAAAATTAATAAATATATAATTTTAGCAATAATAGCATTGGTGGTAATTATAATTATGGCCATATTTAATGATTTAGATAAAAAATATAATATTCTTGAACTGGGATTCGACAAAACGCTTACAAGAGGCGTACAACAAAATGTTGCCGACGCGCCGCCGGAATTGAAAAATGTAATTACTGATGGATTAACTCCAAAAAATATTACTTCGGGTGAACTTGGAGCGAAGGTTTCGAATGTGAGCGGACATTTACAGTCCGAGGGTTTTGTTTCCGGCGTAATTGGATGGAAAATTGACGCAAAAGGAAATTCTGAATTCGGCGGAATTTCTTTTAATCGTCAATTTGTACCCACTTGGTTTGAGAGTTTAGACGGATGGGTACAAACTATTGTCGGATCTGGGGTGGCATATGCAGGACTTGGGGGTGCGGGACTTCATACGGGAACTACAATTAATAGTAGCATTGTTATTGAGGCTGTAACTTCTGGGGGAGCCAGCAATGAATTAAATTTTGATTCTAAAAATCCTTATTTTGAAACATACGTATCATTAGATTCACTTACTAATCAAATAGCATATTTTGGAGCTGGTACAGTTGCTCAAGCAGCTTCGCAGAATGGATTTGGTTTTAAGATAGTTAATAACACGCTTTCGGCAGTATCGTCAAAAGCCGGAGTGGAAACATTAACAACAATTACAGGTATCACACTTACGAATATGAATAGGTATCAAGCATTTATGGATAGTACCAATTCGATCATCACTTATTATGTGAATGGAGAATTGGTAGCTACTCATACTACTAATATTCCTACTGGTAGAAATGGATATTTATTAAGTTATTCAATTAAAAATACTGTTGTTGGAAATAAAATTTTGATTTTAAGAAGCGCAATTTTTGCACAAGATAATTAAATAAAATTTAATAAATATATGCCCACAACATATCAAAATTTAGTCAACATAAACGGAACAATTTACAACCAACAAACCGGAGTCGGTTATTCCACGCCTGAAGTTCTTGCAAAAGATTTGGGTATCTTGCCTCATCAAATTGACTGGTCGAAAATTACTTCGGGGTCGCTTCCCAAAAAAGAAGATGTGTCACAGAGTTTTGTTTATGCCGGCAGCAATAAACCTGCCGCAGGTCAGATATTTGCCGGAGTTTCTCCTTATGATCCGCAGGCAGTTTTTACTAATGTGCCTTATTCTCCCGGATCTATTCCGGATTTTATCGCAGACCAAGGCAGAGGAGAAAAATATTGGAAGATATCATCGTCTACCTCCGTTCCTCCTCCCGTTCCTCCTCCCGTTAATATTACCGCGCCAGTCATCAATAAAAAATTTCAAGAATCCGGCGCTTACAAAACTCTTTCGGCCGAAGAAAAAGAAACGGTTGATTTATTATACAATGTCATATCAATCGGAGGAGAACGTGAAGCCGATCTGTTCGCGCAGGCAATACAGCAGTCCATTGCCGTGGCTGAACCATGGGCTAAATCTCAAATGGCCCTGGCTCTCGCGGAATTTGCCGGATCGGTTGATGAAACGATTTTTGGTTTTAAGGCAAAAACGGAAGCAATACAGCGCGCGCGAGATATTTTGCAGGAAGATATTTCATCAAACAAAGAATTTCTTTCTCTTGAACAACAATCCGAAATATCGCGGCAAATTAAAAATTATAATGAAGACTTGCTCACCATAGCCGATGTGGCGGCCGAGAAAGGAATTACCTTTGCCGCCGGCGCGCGCTCTCGAGCGCTTGCTGAAACTCGGAGGACAGAGCAGTTTCAAGATGTCATTCAATCGGCACAACGTCAGCAAGCGTTTAAAGTGAAAGAGCTTGAATTGCGAGCCGCAAGAGGCGATGCGGAAGCGCAACAACAACTTGCGACGCTAAAAGGAGAAGAAGAATTTGCCTTGAAAAAAATCGGACGCTCGGCCGAAGAAGTGCTGGGAACAGCGGGCTTGCCCGCAATTCCCGGCTATGCTCCGGTGGGTGGAGTGCCTGGCACCATTGCCGAAACGAAAGAAAAGAGAATAATTTCCGATGTCGGAGGAATTGTGGGCTTGTCACAATTATTAACTAAACAAGAATAAATATGGCTATTATATCAATTAAAAAAGGTGATACACTGGGAGCATTGGCGACACAACACGGAACAACTGTGGCCGAATTGATGTCCGCAAACAAAGATAATCCATCGGTAAAAAGTTCTGAACTTATTATTGCCGGCGGAACATTAAATCTTCCGTCACGAGTGGGTGAACCAGCCGGCGGTCCCGTTGCGGAAGTTGGCATTGAGGCGTTGCCTCCGATTGATAAAGGCGCGGGACCTCTCGGCAACTTACGCATGGCGCTTCGTGCGGCCGCGGAAGAAGCGGGAAAGGCGAGAATCGCTTCCCGTCTTGAACAATTTGGAGTGGCCGGACTTGGAAAAGCTCCGGGAACGTTTGGCAATATCGCGGATATTGTAAAAAAAAGCGTACAACCGGAAGTAAGGGGAATTTTTGGAGATATAATAACAAGCATAAAAGAAGACAAAGAAGCGCGACAAAAAGAAATGGAGCGTATTAATCAGCTTCGGGCCGAATACGGTTCGCTTGTTCCGGCGAATATTACCGATTTGACGACCGCGTTGAATCTGATTGCTCCCACGGTTGACAAAGAGCGACGCTTAAAATTGGAAAAAATGGCAACAGATCAAGCGGAAGATAATGATATTGAATCGTGGGCGGAAAGTTTTGCGAAGGGCGAAATTGTCATTGGCGCCGTTCCGTCCAAAATCAGAACTCAAGTCAAGGTAAGAGCCGATGCTATTAAAACAAGATTAGAAACCGAGGCGAAACAAGAATACCAAGATCGCATTGCTTTCAGATTGGAAAAGAAAACATCGGACTTCGAAACCGAGCGATCTCTTGTTCTGCAGGACGATAACCTGACGGTTGTCGAGCAGAGAGAAATTATTGACTATATTGACACGCTCGAGCAGTCACAGAAAGCGGCAAAGAAAAGTTCGGGTAAAGGATTCTTTAATTTCTTGAATCCTCCGGCTTCTCCTTCTCCTTCTCCATCGCCATCACCTACTTCAGCTCCTCAAGGCGGCGGATCATTTACGCCGTCACTTCAGCCATTTAAAGAAGCGTTTGTCGATCCTTTCATTAAATTCCAGCAAGGAAAATAATTATGCCTTTTTATCAAGCCACAAAAAATCAGAGAAGCGGAACCGGAGGCGGTTTTATCGGCGCGCTCAACCGGAAGGAATCGGACCAGCCGAAGGGTTTTTATTCCGCCATAAACAGTTCACGCAAGAATAGCGCCGATCTTGAATCCGTAGATGGCTTGCTAAAATTAGCGCAACAGAAGGGTTTGTTGGGAGACGCGGAGGATATTGCCGAACAGGATAAACTCTCGTTTCTGCAGCGTTTATCTTCGGGTTTAGGCGCGCTCAATCCGGCAGAAGCTATCGCTCGAGATTATGAAGGAACGGAGAATTTTTTAGTTGCTTATCCGAAGACAGTCGTGCAGGGCATCGCAAGCGCGCTTACCGGTAACGACTATGGAGAACAGACAAAGAGAAGGTATTTCGGCGAGCTTTTGAATGATTTAGGCGTGGAAAGCAAGGTTGCCCGCTTTGGCATAGGATTGGTCGGAGACGTCTTTTTAGACCCTTCAACCTATGTAGGGGGCAGTTTGGTGCGTATGGGGGCTAAAGGCGTGTCTGGGGTGGCAAAAATAGGGGTTAGGGGGCTGGCAAAGACATCTCCGGGGGCAGCAGAACACCTTTTGACCGCCGGAAAGGCGCTTAAAGACGCCGGCGGTGAGTTATTTGTATTCGGCTATGGCGCGTCAAAAGTAACAAAAGGCGGCGCGGCAAAGGGATTAGCCGAAGAATTGCTTGAGTTTGAGGGTAAAAAAATGAATGTGCAGAAAGCGCTGGCGGTTTCTAACGCCAAGAGGTACGGCGCAGATGTTTTAACAGATTCTCAATGGGAGGAATTTTTGGGATACATGTTTAAAGGCAAGAGCGCGGAGTTTAATTATTTTGATACGGTTACGGATGACATGCTTGAGGCGTTCAATAAAAAGTTTCCGAACGCAAGGTTTCCGTTGTTGAAGATGGGAGGAAAAACAGATGACTTGCCTCCAGCCATCTCCAAAGGTATAAGCAAGGAGGAATGGATTAAGGGGCAGGGGACTTATTATCACGGGACAAGAATTCCAATAAGACAAGAGCGAGGATTATTTCCTTTAACAACTGATAAAAATGAGGCATTGTCCTATGCTCACGGTGGAGGTGGAAGAAGGGGAACATTAGGAGAAACTCCGAATGCGATTGACCAATACACTGGCGATATTTGGAAATACAACAAAGAAAAAGATTTATTTATCAACAGAGAAGGAAAGACGCTTACAAGAAGTCAGATTGATGCAAATTCAGGTGTAAAAGGAGATAGATTTGTTGCCGACTTTCCATCTGCTCGTGTTGAACAATTTTATTTACCGCCAAACACAAAGATACTTGATTTAACATCTGATGAAGGACTTAAAGTTTTAACCAGTTTAGAACCTGCCAACAACAGATATGCAAAATCAATTATAGAAAATACAAAGACCAACAAAGCATTCAATTGGGGCGATACAAAATATCAGCCACATCAAGAGGCATTTAGAGATGTATTAGCACCGCAATTAGAGAAAATGGGATATTCTGGAATTAAGTATTCAGACGCAGGACACGGAACAACGGCAGTTTTTGATGTGAGAAATCTCAAAACTCGCTCCCAACTCTCCTCCCTCTACGATGAGGCGGTGAAGGGAGCAGATGAAGGTATTAAAACAATGCGCACAGCACTATCCGAAAAACTCGGACGCGAGGTCTCGGATATTGATGTCCGATCGGCTATCAGAACAC
>CAYIPF010000002.1:0-50290 GCA_964365285.1 uncultured Candidatus Saccharibacteria bacterium
GCCATGAGTGCAAGATACAATGCATCTGAACCGTTTGAGACGCCAACACAATGCGAAATTGCAAGCGTTTCAGCAAATTTTTTTTCAAATAATTCAACTCGCGAACCGAGAATAAAATAATTTTCTCTTAGAAACTTTTTCGTTTCAGCAAGATATTCTTTTTCAATCAGCGTTGTTGTGTATGAAAGATCAGTAAACGGCACTTTCATTTTAATCCCCCACCCTCAAGATACTTGATGCCCTCTGCGACCGTAGCAATGGCATACGCAGAATCTCCCGCTTCCATACGCCTGCGATATTCAATAATTCGCGCACACTCAGAAGCAAAACGTCCTAAACGCGAAGTTGGCCCCATTTCCCCGGCAATCGACCGATGAATCACCTCTTCGTGCCAATTAATCCCCCAAAATGTGCTCGGCAAAAGCTGAAGCGGATAATTATACTGCGCACACACCGCAAGGCTTGTAAGAAAAGCCCTCGGCAAATGAAATGGAAGCGTTACAATTGCCACAGACCTAAATCCTTCCTTGCGGGCAATATCAATAAATTCAAGAGCTTCTTCGTGCGTATGTCGAGCAAAACGAGTCGCGCGAATATGCGTCTCTGGAATTAAGTATTGCGTCATAAAAGCCCGTTTCCAAAATTGATAACCGGCGAGTCCAGTTTCATACTCAGGTAATCCATTTAAAACTATACAGCGCGCCCCATGTGCGAGGCGAAAAACTTTAGCGACATGTTGTATTAACTGATACCTAAGATCGCCCCACGCGTGTACAAACACCGCATCAATCGGATGATGGACAAAATCCACTTCTTTGAATACCAGACGAGCAAATCGCGTCCATTCATTTGGATCGATTGATTTTATATAATTCTTGGATTTGGAACATGCGTTATCCACTTCCCGCCTCCCTCCTCAAACCATTTTTGATATTTTTGTATTTCTTTCAGATGATTCCACACAAACAAAAGCGCGTAATCAGGATTTCGTTTTTTAAACTCTTCCTGCGGAATAACAGGAATATGCATACCGGGATAATACATTCCCTGCTTTGCAGGCGTATTGTCGGTAACATATGGAATAAGTTCAGGAGTGATGCCGCAATAATTTGCGACGATCACGCCCTTGGACGACGCGCCAAAACCACACAGCGTTTTACCGGACTTCTTCAGCCCATAGAGAATATCGCGAAGCTTCTCGCGCGATGCTTTGATATTGCGCTCCAACAAAAGAAGTTTCAATTCAATATCGGTCTCGCGCGCGCGCCACTCGGCAACCGCGGGAGTTTCTTTATGAGTATCACGATGCCCGATATACATTCGGAGCTCTCCGCCATGAACATCAATATGCTCGCAATGAAACACATGAAGCCCAAGGGATTCGAGCATGGTGTTCATAAAAGAAATCGTGAAATACCACACATGCTCATCGTAAATTTGATCATATGATGTTTTCTGAACGATATCGAGAAAATACGGATCCTCACAAACAAATATTCCGTGTTTTCCTATGAGCTGAGAAATGCACGAAAGATATGCTCCAAGCTCCTCGATGTGGCACGAGACATTCGCCGCAAAAACCAGATATATGCCTCGTTTTTGTACGCCGTACGATTCAAGAATCGCATGCACCGTTGCCATATTCATGAACGCGTTAATAACATTATGTCCGCGTTCACGGGATGTTCGAGCAACATTTGCAGACGGCTCAACGCCGACAGCAGGAATACCAAGCTCCTTCCACGCTTCCAACATAATTCCGTCGTTCGAGCCAATCTCAACAACGACACCGGAACCAACATACGGCTTTAATGCTTGTGCCGTCTCAAAGAAATGCTTTTGCATTCCTTTTGAGGTTGAAGAAAAAAACGCGTAATGGTCATGAAACATCATTTCCTGCGGAACAGTATTCACAAGTCCGATAGCGTGCGTTTCAGGATCAAATCCTAAAACCATATTGTACGAATATTCCCACTTGAGACCTTTTTTAATGGAATCGAACTCGCTTTCAGACAGAAACGCATTCGCAATTGGCATCTGGCCAAAATCGATAACCGGCGATAATTTTGGGCGCAAGACCATCGAATCATTCACATCGTCCATTCGCGCGTCCTCCTTTAATTCGGTCTATAAAGACATGTAAAAGAACAAACAAAAAGTACCATTATTGATGCTTTTGGTCAATTATTGAAGGGGCAAATTCAACAAGTAAGTGCAAGAAAAAACACCCCATATTTTGTGGGGTGTTCTGCGCTCCATTATAAATCTATAATTTTTGCTTTTTTATTACATCCTTTAATGCGTTACAGTAGCGCTCAATTTGTTTGCGAGTAAGATCATATGCTGCCGGCAAGGTAATGGCCCTTGATGACACATCGTACGCAACCGGATTTATGCTCACATCTCCCGTTTTATAACAAGAATACGCCGAAAGAGAAGAAAGAGGATAAAAAAATGGCCGTGAAGGAAAACCGCGAAGCGCAAGTTCTTCCATAACTTTTTGTTTTGTTAAGTTGTGTGATTTGCCAAACACAAGAGAAGTTGCCCATGCGCCATTGTACACATCTGCGGATTCTTCATTAAGCTGAATGTCGGAAACTTCGCCGAGAAAATCTCGATACATAAAAAACAACTCTCGTTTTCGCGCAATCAATTCATCGATTCGTTTAAATTGCGCATAACCAATCGCCGCCTGAATATTAAACGGCATGTATTTTGGCGTTGCCTCAACGGTATAATATGGAATCGTTGCGTGTCTTCCATGATCCCGCAAAAACATTGCACGATTATAGAGACCCTCATCATCAAGCAAAAGCATTCCACCTTCGCCGGTCGTTAATGTTTTCGTGCGATGAAAACTAAAAACAGAACCGATTCCAAAACTACCTGCTCGTTTTCCTTTATATTTTGACCCAAGCGCTTCAGCTGAATCTTCAATGAGCAAAATGTTTTTACTTTTCGCGATCTCTGTGAGTTGCTCCATGTGAGGCATATTGCCAAAAAGATCCACGGCAATAATTGCTTTTGTTTTTTTTGTGATTCTTTGTGCAACGCTTATTGGATCAAGACACCAATTTGATTTTTCAATATCGCAAAAAATTGGCGTTGCGCGCACATAGGTAATTGGAGCCGAGCTTCCCGTCCATGTACACTCAGGAACAATAACTTCATCATCTTCTCCTACTCCTAACGCCAGAAGCAAAAGATGGATTGCTGTGGTACAGTTTGGCGTCATAATTCCAAATCTTCTGCCGTGATACCCGGCAAATTCACGCTGAAACGCCTCTACATATTCATAACTTTTCCATCCTGTTCTCATTGCCTCGGTTACCACCGCAACTTCATATTCGGTTATCCACGGATCAGCCATCCGCATGTCATTCGGAAAACTATCGGACGCCTTACTATTCATGCGCAATGACCTCCTTTTTCGTGTATGGACGAGCGGGTATCCCAACAACGGTGCAATTTTCTGGTACGCATTTCGTAACAACTGCGCCAGCCCCAACAATAGCATCTGCGCCGATATGAAGCCGCGGCAAAACTGTTGCCCGCGCGGCAATCCATGCGTTTATTCCTACACGAACTAACCCGCAAAGCGTAGCGCCTGGACCGATCTCCACCGCATCTTCCAATACACACTCGTGATCAACGCTTGCATTTGCATTAATAATGCATTGTTTTCCGATAATTGCTTCCGGCTGAACAATCGCGCCGGCAAGAATTTGCACACCTTCACCAATAATAGCATTGTGTGCAATAATCGACTGTCGGTGCACCACATCAACGCACACAAGTCCTTCTAATTTGAGTTTATTCGAAAGACGCACACGCACACGCCCATGAGGATTCCCGATTGCGATACAAAATCCAATATTATTCCGGTCATTACCTTGACAAGAAATCCATTCAACAAATTCATTGCCCTGATATATTGGGATATCGACAAATGGCGAGAATAAGTTCGGCGTATCATCAAACACTGCAACAACTTTTGAGCCATACTCTTCAAGAATTGGACGAACAAGTTTTGCCTGTCCAGTTCCTCCCCAAATTATTACTCGCGACATTATCGTGATTGTTCTTGTCCCAAGATTAAACATTGAATCCTCCGTTTTTCCAATTTATCTCATATTTTCTATGTAAAAGAACCTGCAAAAAGTACCATTATTGATGCTTTTGGTCAATTATTGTAACGCATTGCAGAGAGTTAATGTTTTTTAATGCGTACACAGCGTACTTAAAAAAATACCCCGCATATGCGTGCGGGGTAGTATCAACGATTCTTTATAGACCAATCAAAATCGATAGACGAATCGTCAAACGGAATTTTTGTCTCATCAGGATCTTTTGGGTCATACGGCTCATCTGTTGCGTATAACATACAAAGATTGGTATTCCCAAGAGCTTGGTATCCATGGGCAACGCCGGGAGGAATATAGACAATGCGACGACATTCGCTATTGAGATATATGACATCGGTCATTCCACGCGTTTCTGAATTCACGCGAAGGTCGTGCAGAACGACTTTTGCAAAACCGCTTATCACATGAAAACACTCCCCCTTTCTCTTGTGCATGTGAAACGCCTTAATCACGCCAGGGAACGCACATCCAATGCTTACCTGCTTAATCGAAAAAAAATTTCCACTTCCCTCTTTAAGAACTTCGCAAAAAAATCCGCGATCATCGTGATGTGGAAAAAGTTCATTAATGCATGTTCCCAAAATCATACCTCACCTCACAAGTTGATTGTTTCTTTAATCTGGTATGGCTGTTTCCCCTGCGATTCATAATAGATGCGCATGAGAATTTCAGCGACAATTCCGGTGACAATGAACTGGACGCCGACTAATATAAGGAAAATTGAAAGAATTGGCAAGGGCGTGCGCACAAAACTTGTGCCCATAAATTTTAATACCAACGCCCCGCCTCCAGCCAATAACCCGAGAAAAAATGTTCCAAGTCCAAGACCGCCAAAAAAATGTATCGGACGCGACATATACACCACCAAAAACTTCATAAACAAAAGATCAAGAACAACACGAAATGTCCGTGAAAAACCATATTTACTTTTACCAAAACGGCGTGGCGTATAAGAAACCGGCAATTCACCTATTTTTGCGCCCTGAAGATACGCGTACGCCGGCATGAAACGATGCATCTCGCCATACAAAGGGATATCGGAAATAACTTTTCGGCGATACACCTTTAATGTACAACCATAATCATGAAGCTTGGCCCCGCCAATATTTGAGATGAGATAATTTGCAACCATTGAAGGAAGCTTACGAGAAATAAAATTTCCCTGCCAACGATTAACACGCCAACCGGAGACAACGTCAAGTTTTTCGTTTTTGAGCTTTGCGATAAGCTTTGGAATATCAGCGGGATCATTTTCCAGATCACTGTCTATGGTAATGAGAATCTCCCCTTTAGCCGCCTGAATGCCCGCAGAAAGCGCCGCGGTCTGACCAAAATTTCGCGCAAAATGGATGAGTTTTAGCTTTTTATATTCTTTGGCAATTTCAGAAAGCTCTTCAAAGCTTCCGTCAATTGATCCGTCGTCAATAGCCAGAAGTTCATACTCTTCGCCAATGGCATCTACAACAGACCGCAACGCCTTTAAAAGCGGTTTGATATTTTCTCGTTCGTTATATATTGGAAAAATTATTGAAATCATTGTTTTCGTCTATAAAGAAGGAGCGTCCCCCCATCATTGCCTTCCGTATATTTCCGAGGATATACATTTAATTCGGTTGCAATCAATTCAAACCTATCATTCAAGATTTTCTTAAATTCTTCAAGTTTTTCCGGTACATTTTCCGTTCCTTTCCCCCAAAATGGAGAGCGGACATAAGGCGTTGACCATGTTTCTTGGTGCATAACAATGTAATTTGTTTCATTGCGAGCCCAATCCAAAAGCATTTCCATATTATAAAAACCGTAACGCTTTACCCATTCAGTATCCGTAATTGCCAGAAAAAGAAAATTTCTGTTTACCAACGGCGGAAAAGTTCGAAGATCCGCGGTAAAAACATGCCCCACCGTGTTATCGAAAGCAAGAATTGTTTCGCCCTTTGGTATATAACGCCTCAATACGGCAGCGCCGCGATCGAGACGGTGAAGATCGGTCTCTACGCGCGGATCGGAAAAAAGATCGGTACGATAAAGATTTGTGCCAAGATTCATGCCAAGAACCACCGCAAACAAAATAAGTGCGTATTTTTTATCATTAAAAAATTTCGCAATTCCTACTGTTATGACAAGCGCGATTAAAGGCATGAAATAGTTGGCATAATAAACGCTTCCAACAAAACGCCAATAAAAATAATGTGCCCCGAGAAGACCAAACGATAAAAATAGAAGTAACGCGTACAAACGCTCAGCTCTAAGAAATTCAAACAACGCCCTTCTCTTGTCTAAAAAAATGGAAATGACAACGAAAAGAAAAAATAAAACAAAGCCATAATATTCCTTAAGAAATTGGGTTAAAATTTCTAAAAATTCCATAAACGACGGCATGCTTATGGTGTTTATAGGAAGCTCCTTGTAAAAACCGTAACTAAAAAACGCACTCAAAAGATGCCCTAGAGCAACGGATGGATTTGGAATAATTATAGGCAGATATCCAAACGCTATAACGAAAATCGCTGTTAATCCGTATAGCATAAAAGAGCGCAATGGGGCGTTCATGATAAAAAGATACGCTATATAAATCGGTATAATAACCGCCATATTCGATCTCGCAAGAAACAATATTCCCGTCATAAAACCAGAAAAAAATGCTCGCTTTGTCCAAGATATTTCACGCAGTTCCAACCAAACCATGAACATAAGCAAAAACATGGTCATAGCATACATGGTGGCGGTTATATAATTAGAAACGAGAAGAAGGTTTGTAAACGTAAGAGCGACAGCGCCAATCCCCGCCCACCGACCGCCCAGTTTTTTCCCGACACAGTACACCAAACCTATTAATCCTATAAAAAATAATGCGGACAAAACCCTACCGACATAAATACTTGGTCCAAAAAAATATTGAACGAGTCCGTATGTCGGAATAACAAGTGGAGGATAATAAAAAGCGCCAGTTACGAAAGGAATGGACTCGCCCTTGAGAATAAGATAACTCCGAAATGCTGAAAAGTATTCGTCAACATACATCTCGCGAAAGAAAAATGAAATTATAATTTCGCCAATAAAAATAATCGCAATAAAAAATACTGCGCCATAAAACATCCTGTCTGATTTTTCTCTATTTAGATTTAGCCACATATACTATTTTTTACGCGCGAAAAGATAAATTGAAGCCGCGACATCCTCTGCAAACTGAGATTTCGAAAGCGCAAAGTCAAAAATGCGCAATGGAGCAAAAAGAACTATAAAAAAATCTCTCAATAAAGAATACCATGACTGGGAACCAAATGAAAAAATAAGCGCGATTGTATATGCCAAAGAGATGGTCAAGGCGGTTATGGGCCCGCCATCAATCCCAGAACGAATAATATTAAAGTTCGCCAGACGATGGTCAAACCAGCCAAGCGTAAAACGAACATAATCATTCGGCGCTGAATGGAATGGATACATAAACGGAACGGCGCAATAAAAATACCCGTTCGGTTTCAACACCCTTATCATTTCGGCTAACGCCTTTTCAGGTTCTGGCATATGCTCCAACAATGAAATTGAAATTATCATATCAACAGACTCGTCGACAAATGGCAGATCTACAGCATCAGCAACAATATGAACTCCGGAATACGCACAGCAATCAAGATTTATTATAGCATTCCCAATGCGACTGATACCAGAACCGATGTTAACAACCGTTTTCTCTGAATACCCGCGTGGAAAAGCGATTGCCAGCGCCCTTGGAACGCCAAGGCTTTGCTCAAAAAAAGCGTTCATAAACGCCGTGATAAATTCATAGAACTTCGGAATTTTTTTCTTAACGCGCTCTCTAAAATCATTGCTTTGCGTGTTTGATGAGAGAACTTTTATATTTATAGGAATGAAAAAAAATACACCACGCTCTTCTTTAAGAGGTTGCCGTTTTATCATACAGTTAATTTTTGCTTTTATATCCTGATCCATTTCGTTATTTTGGAAACGATTCTATAAGCGCCTTAAGCACGCGTTCTGATGCTTTACCATCTAGTTTATAACACACTGTATCGCGAAGGTTTTTACGTCTTTCTGCGTCTAATGTAGGATTCTGAAAATAATCGTATAGAAATTTAAACAATTCTTCAAAGTTCCGAGCAGTTTTCAACGCGCCGGTTTTTAAAACATCCTGAAAGTGGTCAAACTCTTCAAAACGCCGAATTGAGTGGCGATACGGCCGTGTATGATGTCCGTCAAACGCAATTGCCATAAGTGGTCTGTCTAAAACAGCCGCTTCAAGCACCATTGTAGAATAAACAGAAATAACAACATCTGAATGATGCATGATGTTTATAAATTCTACGCTTTTCTCAAGGTCACCCCAAAACTCAAGCTGATAAAAACGCACGCGTGGATGCCCCTCAAAGCGATTGAATTTCTGTTCGTCAATTTCTTTGTCTTTCTTCCTGCCGCCAAGATACGGCCTAATGATCACCCGTACATCAGAACCAAATTTTCCTTCATCAGCCCATTGGAGAATTGCATCAATAATCTCTGGTTCATCGGGACAGTACGCGCTTCCAGAAACATACAAGATGAGTTTTGCGTCAAGCGGAAAATTAAGCGATTTCAAAAGCTCTTCTCGCGAAACGTGATAATCGGTTCGCGAAATGAAATCAAAATGAGGATAGCCGGTAATCACAATTGACTGCTCACTATATGCCTGATGCTCGAGAGCCATCCGCTTCACCTGCTCGCTCTGCACTAAGAGCGTATCAACGTGAAATGGCAAAAAATATTTATCAAGATGATCCCAGCCGGCGGGCATACCAACGGTTTTGACCCCCTGCCGTTTTGCCTCGGCAATAAGCATAGTGTCAAACCAACCATATAAATGCGGAGCAAAAACAACACCCGGCTTATACCGCTCAAAAGGTTTTTGAAACGGACGATCGATAAAAATTTTTAAATGAAGGGCTGGAACAAGCGCGGTCTTTAACCACGGAACACGCCCAAGTGTCCGCGCAATTATAATCTTCGCGGGTGCCAAATACCACCTTCCGCCCGCGGGCGGTTCATCAGGGCGCGTCCCCATCGTCGCCATAACCTTTGTCGTACCGGTAAAAATAAGATAGGAGTAAAAAAAATAGAACATCTTTTGCAAAAAACTCTTCCGAGAAGGAATACCGACAATTTCATACTGTATCCGATCCCCGAGTTCAGGGGTTTTTAAAAACGCACCATATTTTTCGCGAAACTGCGGTGGCACCAAAAATACAACCCGAAGCTCCGCATGCGTCTGCATATATTCCTTGATCCGCTCGAAAAAACTCTGCGGAAAAAAGAAGAGATTTCTAAAAACCGCTGAGGATGATAGCGCGATAAAAATTGTTTTCTGTGTTGGCATATCCATACACAATTAAATGTTTCCGATTATTCAATCCTATGTTCTAAGCCGACAAATTGCAACAAGGCTTTCGCAAGCCGCTCCCCAGAGTTTCCGTCAAAAAACTCCGCTTCTTCTCGCACAATAGCACGGCGTTCATTATAAAGGCGCGCTGGCTCATTCAACGATTTCTGAATATGCAAAGCAAGTTCTTTCTTTGACTTTGCAAAATCAATACCGCCGCACCGCTTAATATCCGCCAAATGTTCCCATTCAAAAAAACGGCGGACGGAATTCCAGTAATTTTTTTGGCGCTCTCCGTCAAACGCAACGGCAATAAGCGGTTTATCAAAAATCGCCGCTTCAACCAAAAAAGTTGAGTACATGTTTATAACGACATCCGCATAATTCAAACTACTTGAAAGAAATGCCAGCGACTCATCATTAAATTCCCACACATCTCTTCCTGTCGCAATATGATAGAGTGATGATTCGGCAAAAAAATCATATCGCCTCCGAATCTCGTCAAGCTTTTCCAAAGAAAAATCAAAACGGGGATACGGTCGAATGAGCACATGAGCATTCCACTCCTTGTGTTCTGAAACAACTTCATAAAGAACTTTAAGCATTTCAAGATCGATTGAAAGCCCCGCCTTTCCAGAAAACGCGTACAAAATAAGTTTTTTTGTTGGATCGCCTCCAATGTGTTGAAAAAATTCTTTGCGCGACAAAATCCCTTCTTTGCGGAAATAACGATCATACTGCGGAATACCGATAACCGATATTTTGTCCGCCGGATAATCGCCAAACCGTTCCGCTTGTTTTTTAATTCCGTGCGTATGGACAAGCAAACGGTCAGGATGAACCCGCAAAATCGCCTTGCTGTAAAAATTGTCCCATGAGTGCGTAAGACCAATCACAGGAATTCCCCGCGTTTTTGCTTCTTTTGCAATGCGATTTTCGGCATACAAAAGCGTTGGACAAAAAACGAGATCCGGTTTGTACTCATCAAAAACTGCGGCATATATTCGTGAAGGAGTAATCCGATAAACGGCGCGAATAAATGCGCGCCAAAAATAAAATTGCCCAAAAAACCAACATACCCTCGCCAAAATAAAAAAGAAAAACCGCCGCACAAAAAAATCTCGCGAACCCTCCCGAAAAAACGCGTGTATCTGCTGAAGTGACGCGGTTCGCGTGTGAATACTTGAGACCTCAATAAATTTAAAAAAACGCTCTTGAAAACTTTTTGAAGCATCGTCAAAAGGAACGAACCGCGATCCAAAAGCTGAAAATTCTTTTGAGTAATACTCGCGTCTGCTTTCCGGCACGAGAAATACGAGCAAAAGATCCGCGCGTTTTTTCAAGAGCTGATACGCATCGGTACGAAAAAAATTCCGCGAGAAAAATCCGCTTGTTACCGGAATAAGAATCGTCTTTTTTCTTGAAATATTTTCGGTCATAGAACAGAAACAAATCCATGCATTCAACAAACCATCGAGACCATCTAAACTATAATAACACAAAAAAGAATGAAAATGTTTGTAAAAAATAAACGCCCTATTCTCATTTTGTCTCATTTTGAGAGGGCGTTCGTTAAAATTAGAAATAAATTACCTAAACATTTTCGGGGTAAGCTGAACATCTTTTGCGATATTTTGTGTTGCGCGCTTACCAAGAATCTTCGGAAATTGTTCGGCAAGTATTTTCCCCGTTCCCGGCCGCTTAACCCAAAGATTCTTCATCGTAAACTTCTCACCCCTTTTGACATCAGCGATGGTTACAACGGTTGCGTAGGCAAAATCAATCGTCGGTTTCTCTTTCTTGAGAATCCTCTTCTCTCCTCCGCGTGCCTCCCAAATTGCGCGGGATCCAATAATCATATTACAAAGACCCGTTGGATCTAAAGAAATCTCAATATCGGGACCCGACCATTTCATATCGGAGGTGAAATGCTTTTCAAGAATACTCGCCCCAAGCGCGACAGCTCCGAGACATGTCCAAATCCCAAGCGAATGATCGCTCAATCCGAGAACGGCATCGGGAAATGCCTTCCTCATCTGCGCGATTGCCCCATACCGAACTTCTCTGTATGGAGTCGGATACATTGAAGTACAGTGAAGAAGCGCGTAAGGCGTTTTATATGTATGAAAAATTTTAACGCTCTGTGCAATCGCCCGAATATCATTCATACCGGTACTCAAAATAATCGGCTTTCCGAATTTCGCAATATGCTCGACAAGCGGATAGTTGTTGCATTCGCCGGATCCGATTTTATAAGCAACTACCCCGATCTTTTTAAGACGATCTGCCGCTGCGCGAGAAAACGGAGTACAAAGATACATCATCCCCTTGCTCTCAACATAAGCCTTAAGCTCACGCTCCTCCGTCTCAGAAAAAGCGCACCGCGCCATAATATCCCAAATAGAAACATCGGCATTGCCTGGAACGATATTCCGTGCCACCGGAACCATCTCATCCTCAAGGATATGGGACTGAAATTTCGCAATCTCACATCCCGCCACATGAGCATCGTCAATCATACGCTTTGCTTTTTTCATGCTTCCTTCATGATTGATGCCAATCTCGGCAATCACAAGGGGCGGATAATCAACGCCTATTCTTCTTTTTCCAATCCGTATCTCGGGGTTTTTCTTCACAGTATGGCCCCTCCATTCTTATATTAGCAACGAACTATGCTATGCGCCTTTCTATAACAACTTGATACTACCTTTTTGTTTCAATGCCACACGCGACAACCTTTTCAGCCATACGCCAATCATCCATCGTGTTTATATCAAGTGCGTATTTTTTATCCATAATATATGGTTTAACATTCTTTCCAAAAAAATTCGACTCTTTTTGGTCAAAAAGAAATTTTGTTTTAAAGAGATAGAGCGCGCATGTATTCCAAAAAGCATTCGGTAAATCCTGCCGTCGCGATATCCTCTTACGCACCGGTCTACCACTCCAAAGCGTAAGCCATCCATTTTTATCAATTTTCATCGTCCGATCAGGGTTAAATTGTTCTGGAATTTCAGAAACTCCAAGCACTGAATCTGCGCCGCTGCGCTTAAGAAGCTTTACAGCTTCTTGTATATGAAAGGGCTGACGAAACGGTGATGTTGGCTGAAGAATCATAATATAATCAGCGCTATAATTTTCTATTTCTTTCAGATAGGAAACCGCATGCAAAAGAACCGGCAGAGTTGCGGTATCATCTTTCGCAAGCTCTTTTGGACGCATAAAGGGCACCTCCGCGCCGTATCTTCGTCCAACTTCAGCTATTTTCCGATCATCAGTTGAAAGAATTACGCGATCAAAAACACCCGACTTCAAAGCAGTTTCGATCGTATACGCAATGAGCGGCTTTCCTCCAAGCTTTTTTATATTTTTCCCCGGAATACCCTTTGAACCGCCGCGAGCGGTTATTATTCCCAAAAACTTAGTCATAGAATTTTTTTTGAGTATAGAGCCTCATTGTACGCAAAACTCGAGCAATGTTTTTTGCGGTCCGAGGTTTCCAATATATCCTTGAAGATTTGAATGGTCCGTGAGCGCATTGTTTTTTAACCGCTTTCTCTATCGCCTGTGCGTCACCTTCAATGACATCTATGACATTTTCACCGCGCAACCTGCCGTTTTGCCGACTGCCCAAATTTACAACTGGCGTACCAAGATACGAACATTCTTTTATTCCTGAGGAAGAATTGCCGACAAGGCACGATGCGCGTTTCAAGAGGGCGATAAAATCTTCTGATTGAAGATTGGTTACAAAGCGAATGCCTTTTGTGGTACCGCCTTTATCCCGCTCGCGCAAATGCCTGATAGCCTCAGATATCTCTCCGGTACCGGCATCATTATTTGGCCAAAACCAAACCGCAGGTAACCCAATCCGGTGGATTGAATCGGCAAGCGCCGTCACATAGCGCCAATTTTCTTCTTTGGTCTGTGTGATTACGGGATGATACATAACGACAATAAACGGCATTGAAATATCCAGATCATCGCCCGCACCACGCGTCTTGAAAAAATCTGCCTGTAATTTTTTTTTCACTGCCGTGGCAACCTCTATATCGAGCGAACCAACATTGAAAACATACCTTGAATCCTCGCCCATCTGTATCACTCTTTTTCTTGATTCTTCATTGGTAACAAAATGCGCGTGAGAAAGTTTTGTCACTGCATGACGAATACTCTCATCAACGCTCCCCGTTATATCGCCACCCTCTATATGAGCGATCATTGTATTCAAATATGCCGCGGTCATAGCAATGGGCAACTGTTCAAAACGATCCCCATTTACAACAACGATATCGGGATTAAGCTTATATATAATATTCGCAAATTCTAATCCAATAAGGGCTGCGGTTTTAGCCATGGCGATGTGATTGCCGCCATCAACAATATGAAAAAGCGTCTCTTCCACGGGAAGTCCGGTCGAAACGATTTCAGCGTGTATATTTTGACTATATTTATCAAGTGGAATCGCCCCACCTAAAATGACCTGGAGCTCTACATCGGGCGCGCGTTGAAGTTCCGCCAAAAGAAGCTTCACTCGACCATAATAAGCGCGATTTGTTATCGGAAAGCAAATTTTTCTTTTCTTGATATTTTTTTTCATATGTATACTGCGCCGTGTCATACGAACCGAGCTTTTTGCTGCAAAAGCTCAACAATATGCTTTCCGATTCGTTCGCCCGATTTTCCATCCTGAAAAAAACACTGCTCCTTCGCGAGCAACGCCCGCGCTACCCCATCAACAGACGGATTGTTAAGATATTCGTTTACCGATGCAATAAGCCCATCAACATTTTGAACCAATCGTATACCCCCAGTTGAAAGCGCCTCTTTATAATGCTCTTTGCCATAATAGAGAATTGGGGAGCGAGATAATTTAATGTTCTTTCGTATTAAAAAATTAATATTTATTATCGGCTTATCAAATACCGCCGCGTCAACCGAAATGCTCGATGCGTAGCATATAATCAATGACATATAATACAGCGTATCACTTAAATAGCGCAACTCTTCAAATGTCATATCCCAATCCGTTCCCTTTTTTGAAGAAAATCGCTTTCCCGGATAATCATACGCAAACTGAGGCCGTTTTGCTATTTCGCGTTCATCAACATAATCATTCGGCGGAATCCTGACCAAAATCGCAATATTTTTACCAAACTTGCCTTCGTCGTTTAAGCGCCCGATACAATCAAGCATATTCCAATCATCATCGCTGTATTGATTACCGAGTGGCGAATAGACAATGATTTTTTTCGTAAGATCAATATGAGCTTTTTTATAAAATTCTTCCCGCGACATATACGGCGCTTGAAAATGATAATCATAATGCGGCACACCGCCAATAAAAATTTTTTCTGCGGGTATATCATGATGCGCTATAAGCGTTTTTTTTATTACATCATTAAAAACAATAAGTGTGTCGGGAACAAGACGAAGGACGCACCGTGCGCTCGCCCTATCCCATGAATTTATAAGCCCAACTGTCTTGATACCGCGCCGTAATGATTCGCGCAACATCGCACATTCACGCTCATCAAACAAATTTGCCATAAAAACTACATCCGGCTTATATTTTTCAAAAAACGGACGAAATGTCGCGCTTCCGATAAAATTCAAATCTAAAAAACGAAAAAGTTTTATAAAAAATGGGCGCGCAAATAATCGATTAGCGATGCGACCAAGATAATAAATACTGTGGCTCCCCCTGTCATCAAACGCCAATGTGCGTAAAAATTTTGTTGTTCCCGTGCGAAGAAGAATGAACTTTATATGCATGAACAACGCATCAAGACCGCGAGGCGGAACAACTGGAACAACTTCATAAAAAATTCTTTCCCCTTCTCCGAATTCTGCCTTATGGTAATCGTAGCGTCCTTCATTCTTAAGAAAAAGCACCACACGAACATCCTCTTCCTTCATTATCGTTTTAATGATATCGGTACGCAGAATATTTTTTGATTCCACTCCCTCAAAAATCGTTATGAATATCGTTTTCATTGTATGTTCATTTCCTTGACAATTCGTTCAGCGAGAGACCGGGCGTCAAGTTCATGAAACGCAAGAATTTCAGGACCCCATCCGCATTCTGGTATTTGAGAAAGCCCCATAAAAACAACGCGCGGATGTTCTGAGGAAATTTTTGCAAATTCAGACGCAAGGAAATTGCCAAAACCAAAACTAGTGTAGTGATCTTCAAGAATAAAAATTGTTTTATATGAAAAAAGCGTTTTAAGCCACCGTCTATCAGCGCGGTTAAGCCATGGCATATTTATAACAGCCAAAGAAAAATTTTTTTGTTTAAGGATTTCTGCCGCTTTCATCGCTTCCGTAAGCATAACGGGACCAAAAGAAATGAGTACAGCGTCACTTCCCTTTTTTAAAAATGAACCGCGTCCAACGGCGAGTTGATGCCCGCTTGGAAGTTTATAGGGAAGGTTTTGAACAACATTTGAAAATCGTAAATAAGTGCTTTCTTTATTTTTAAAAATAGCAAAGCGGATAACCTGCCGCGCCTCTTCTTCGTTTGCGGGCTCCAAAAGAACAAGGCCCGGAATTGATCCGACGGCGGAAATATCTCGCACAGATTGATGAGAATGACCCGGTCCGGAAGGCAAAATTCCCGACAATGTTGCGACATAAATTATTTTCTTTTTCTCTGTCGCGTTGTTGTACATTTGTTCGTTCCCACGAGCAGAAAGAAAGCTCGCATACGAATGAACGACAGGCACAAGCCCTTTAAGCGCCATGCCCCCCGCCGCTGAAACCATATCTTGCTCAGCAATACCAAACTGAAAAAACCTTTTAGGAAATTTTTTCTTGAACGCCCCAATACCGCCGTCAAGCCATAAATCAGCGTCCAGAACAACGATATTTTTTCTTTTCTCCGCGATTGAAAGAAGTTCTTGCCCAAAAGCTTCTACTAATTTTTCAACAGGTCCATCAATAGTCGGACGCGACGGCAATTCAACTTCTTTAAGAACTAATGTGGAAAGTTTTAGATTCTCAAGTTTTAGATTAATGGCGGTGACAAGTTCATGAACCGCACGGATATAATCATCGGTTTTTGGAGCGCCTGCATGAAAATTATAAAATTCTTTATCAACAAATGCCGATGATTCCATGAAAGAAACCCCCTTCCCTTTAATCGTATCGGCAATCAAAACTTTCGGTTTATTTTTTATTTTTTTAAATTCGGAGAAAACTTTCGCAAGCGCTTTAAAATCGTGCCCGGAAACACGACGCGTTTCCCAACCAAAATCTTTAAACTTTGCTTCTATGTTGCCCAAGTCGCTCACATTTGTAACCCAATTATCAGACTGCATTTTATTTGCATCAATGATTGCGATGATTTCGCCAAATTTTCCATTTGCAATCGGCTGAAGCGCTTCCCAAATTTGCCCCTCCTGGAGCTCTCCGTCACCCAACATAACAAAAATTCTTCCGCCCGCGCCAAAATGACGATTTGAGATAGCCATCCCCTTTGCTTTAGAAAGCCCCATGCCAAGCGATCCGGAATTTGCCGCGATAAAAGGAGTCGCAATATCGGGATGACCAGGCAGTCCGTAAAGCCGTCGCAGTTTGTGAATAAAATCAAATGGTAATTTTTCAAGACCGATAAGCGCCGAATATAACGCTGGCGCATCGTGTCCCTTTGATGAAAAATATGTGTCACTCCGCGTTTTCCCGGAATTAGGATTTTCAAGCTCGTTGAGCCACAACCAAAGCACGATATCCATCGAACTAAAACTTGATCCAATGTGACCGGAACCGGCCCGCGTAATCATATAAAGAGTGTTGAGCCGAAAAATATCAGCAAGAATTGTCGCTTTTTTGAATCGGTCTTTTACTTCCCGTCGCACGCGGCGAATTTCGGAAAGTGGCACTAAATAAAGTTTTCCTGACTGAAGTTGTTCAAATGTTTCCATGGTATTGTCTCTAAAATTAACGCGCCGTCCATCCGCCGTCAACGATCAGAACCGTACCCGTCACATACTCCGATGCCCGCGAAGCGAGAAAAAGAACCGCCCCATTATAATCCGTTGGTTTTGCCATTCTTCCAAGAATCGTTCTTTTTTCATATTCGCGAACAAATTCAGGATCAAGATCAGAAGTATACACACCCCCTGGAGCCAATGTATTTACTCTAATCCCAAAAGGTCCGGCATATTCAGAAAGCCATTTGGTAAAACCGATCATCGCTGATTTGGCAACGGTATACGACACCGGCTTATAATATTTTTCGCCCTTTCGCCTTCTGAATTCATAAAGCGATTGATCGGGAGACACAACCCCGTATGTGGAAGAAACATTTATAATACTGCCTTTCTTTTTCGCGCGGCGTAGTGCGCGAATAACCGCCTGTGAAACAAAAAAAGCGCTTTTCATATGAGAATCAATCATTGTCTCCCACGCCTCGCTAGAATAATCTTCAAACGGCCCATCAATTAACATAGAACTATTCGGCATGGCGCCGAGTCCGGCATTATTTACTAAAATCGTCGGTGTCCCAAATCTTTTTTCAACATTCAAAATAATTTCATCAACGGCGTTCTTATCCGTTAAATCAACGCGATATTCAAAAATCGGAAGCTTTTTCTTTTTCAACAAAGCAATTTTTTTACTACTCGATGTTTTTATGTCTAAAACAGCAACCTTGGCTCCAGCCCGAGCTAATGTTTCGGCATATTCACCGCCAAGCATTCCTTGTCCGCCTGTTACCACGGCAACCTCTCCCGACAAATCAAAAAAAATTTTCAAATCGCGCGTTTTTAATTTAATCTTTTTCATAAAATAAATACATTAAACCTTATGCGCATAAAACCTGCTATAAAACAGCATATGATCTAATATAGTATAACAGAAAAATGCGATAAAAGGTTGCATAAAAAAACCGTTCCACTGGATAGACAATTATGCCTATCCAGTGGAACGGAATTATTGATAACTCACCTGCTTCCAATCGGCATAGAAATCCAAAGCCGCACGCCCCGGCTCACGCCATCCGTCTCCAGATACCCCCATACCGCCAAACGACATATGAGATTCAGAACCGTGCGTTGGTCCATTGATACGGACAACGCCCGCCCTATATAAATTTTCAAACGCTCTTTGTCGTTTATAGTCCTGCGTACAAACAGCACCCGTAAGTTTATAAGCGGAATTATTCGCAAGTCGGACAGCATCATCGAATGTTGTTGCGCGATACAAAACCGCAACAGGTCCAAATACTTCTTTGTGAGAAATCGGATCATTTTCCGGAACACCTTCCAAAACCGTTGGCGTAAGAAAATATCCGACTCCGTCGTTTAGGTTATATAAATTCGTCCCCCTCACCGCGACAACAGCCCCGCGCGAAACAGCGCCAAAGATATCCTGCTCGATTTCCACCAAACGCTTTTCGCTGATAATGGCGCCATAATTATCCGAATCAGCTGTGCCAACTTTTAATCCCCTTACAAGTTCAATAAACTTATTTTTGAATGTATCATACACTCCGTCCATAACAATAATACGACTGGCGGCGGCGCACCTTTGCCCGCCGTCAATAAACGCCGATTGCACAGCAAGCTCCGCCGCGCGATCAAGATCGGCGTCATCACAAACAACAAATGGATTTTTTCCGCCACCTTCGGCAAGCATCTTCGCGTCCCGTTCAACGGCCTCTCTTCGAATGCGCTTTGCCGTAGCGGACGAACCGGTAAAACTGATAAATCGAACCCGTTGATCATGAACAAGCGGTAATCCAACTTCATTACCAAATCCCTGAATAACTGAAAAAACTCCCGCCGGCACGCCAGCATCCTTAAGAACCGTTGCAAACCATATCGGAACATACGGAGCATACTCGTGCGCCTTCAATACAACAGCGTTTCCGCATAAAAGAGCTGGAAACGATTTCCACGCAACTCCAGCGAGCGGATTATTGAAGGGCGTGATAAGCGCCCCAACTCCAATTGACTGGCGCACATAAAACACCCGCCTTCCGGGAACTCCGCTTTGCAAAATATATTCGCCGAGGTCTTTTCCGAGTTCAGAAATAAATCGCCCGCATTCAATTGTTGCCTCAACTTCTCCCCGCGCACTTTTTAAAGATTTCCCGCATTCCAACGCTACAATACCCGTCGCCTCATCTTTCCGCGCTTCAAGGAGCTCTGCCGCTTTACGAATAATCTTTCCCCGCTCAACGGATGTCATTCGCGACCAGCCCTCATACGCGTATTCTGCCGATGTTATGGCGTCATTCACCGTTCGTTCATTCCCACGCTGAACATCTGCAAGTTTTTTACCGGTTGAGGGATCGTTCTTTGTAAACACAGGAAAAGAATAAACACGCTCATTGTAAATCCAGTGCGGTATTGTCTCTGGATACTTCATTATAAACCCCCATATTTTATGTTAATGAACACCCAAATACTACACAAAAACTATATTTCGTCAACTCATCATGCACAAATAATAAAGCTCCTCGGGGCAGAGCCCCGAGGTATCGTTGGGACTCGCTTCGCTCGTACAATCGTAGGCCGAAGGCAGACGGCATTGACCTTTGTTCCGCCGTCGCGTCGAGAAAATGTGCGCATACGCACATTTTCCTCTCCGCTAGGCGTAATAAAATTAGCGGACACCTCCCTAAACTGGGTGTGTGGGATCGACGGGACCAGCGCCTTCTTTAAACTTCTCAATTAATTTTTCGGCAATAAAAAAATCGATTGGCGAATCAATGTCAATCGCCCGTTCTTGAGGGATAATATGATAACGCACCCTATCACCGGTTAAAGAACTGGTACTCGAAATCACTTCCGGACGAAAAGCGATAACATTTGCTCGAAAATAAACTTTTTCATAATTTTGTCTAGCGATCGGAGTTACATCCCTACCACTTTCTGTAAAATAAGAAACGAGATGCTTTCCGCCACTACCGTCATTGATCAGCTTCAATGCTTTATGTGGAATTTGCCGAGCTTCGGCAATTACTACGGCAGATTGAGCGTTTGGGTCCTTTAAAAGCTCTTCTATGCAGGCGTCAATATCAACAACGCTCTGCAATGGCGCAGTAGCCAGCAAACGAACAACCATATCGGGCTTATAACCATCATTTTTATACAACCACTCAATCATGTGTTTCACATATTCAAATTCAGGAGAGCCGTCTGATGCCAATTCTTTTGGCCTTAGATATGGCACTTCAGCCCCAAATTGTCTTGCAACAATAGCGTACTCTTCAATGTCGGTGGAAACAACGAGCCGATTAATATATTTTGATTCACGAGCCGCATCCAAAATCCAGCCGACAAGAGGTTTTCCGGCTAATGGTTTAATGTTTTTATGGTGCACCCCCTTAGAGCCGGAACGAACACCGACAATTCCCAAAATCTTTAAATTGGATGTATCTTTCATGCGCTGTATATCCTTGTGTTATCTGACATATTTTAATGATTTATAAATCCCCTCAATCGTTGGACAAGCAATTCCATGTTTTTTAGCGCAACGAAGAATCGCACCAGGAATTGCCTCCAATTCAGAATCTAATCCACTTGCAATATCTCTTTGAAGAGATGTGGTTAAGTTATCCGCGAATGAATAGATTAATTTAATCGTCTCATCAAAATCCAAATGTACGCCTTCTTTTTTAGCAACCATTACCCCCTCATACGCACAGTCCTCTAATTTTTTGCGCCATTCTTTATTTTTTTTAGCGAAACCCAATGGCTGATTGGTCGCCGCGGTAACACACGCAACAGCATTCAGTCGTACGAGCTTTCTCCAGATTACATCTTTTTCATTGTCTAGAATTTTTGTATTAATTCCGATTGCCATGAGCATATCACAAACTTTTTGCAATGCCTGATGAGATACATCATCAGAAGCAATTTCTACTTCTGGCGCACCGGAAGAAACATGGATTATCTCATTCGCTAAATCTTTTTTTGCCTCTGTTTTACCAATCATGCCAACGACCACCCTCCTTCCCAATTGTTTGCGCAACAAATCTATGTGCTCAAAACCATTAAGAAGCGGAACAACGATTGAATGTTCAATCAAGTGCCGCGGTATTGAATCTAGGGCTCGCGACAGATCGCCTGCTTTAGTGGTAATACATAAAATATCGGGCTTAAAATCCAACCGCGAAACGAACCGTGGTCCAGCGATAAAATCTCCAAAGACTTGGCTTCTAAGACGCAGACCGCTTTTATTTAAATCCTTAATGGTATTGGGTCTTACTATACACAATACAGAAAAACCGCTTTTCCAAAAAAGACACGCTAACAATCCGCCAATTCCGCCAACACCCAGAATGGCAATAGAAAGATTATTTTGGCCACGGATGGTCATGAATTACTTTTTCATTAATTTCTGTTCCCCATCCTAATCCGGAAGGAAGCTCCAGAAAGCCGTCTGTAACCTTTGGAGAATTTGTAAACAGCTCATCTCTCCATGGGACATCGTCAACATCAAGCTCCATCATTCGCAAGTTTGGAGTCACGGCGCAAAATTGGGCGCTGATGAAAGTAGAAAGATGACCATTATAATTATGAGGCGTAATATTTACTTCATAAAGCTCTGCCAAATCAGCAATTTTTTTTGACTGCGCAAAACCATTCCAAATAATATCAATGCTGGCGATATCCATTGCGTGTCTTTCAAAATAAGGACGGTATTGCCGCGAACCATAAAGATTTTCACAAGAGGCAATCGGGGTCTTTATTGACTGTTTAATCTGTAGAAGCGCTTCCGGATCATAAGAATCAATTTCCAACCAAAGTAAATTATATTTTTCAAGCATCCGACCAATTTTAATATATCCTTCGGTTTTAAAATTAAAGTTCAAATCCAAAATAATATCTATGTCATTACCGACCGCTTCACGCAATGCGCCAACCCACGCATCAACAGCGGCTAATATTGACCTATCCGCGTTTAATTCGGGTCCGCCAGCGCTTTTAAAAAATCCGGGCATATACACAATTGGATTGTCTCCCAAAATCCCAATATTGGTTTTCACGATTTTATAACCACTCGCTAAAATTTCTTTGCCAAATTTTTTAACATCGTCAAAAGATTCAATGTGCGGCTTATTAATCATGTGCCACGCTCTCACCCGCGAAGTTCCGCAATGCGACCAATACACTGGAATCTTTTCCCGAATCGGACCGCCAAAAAGCTCGCATACCGATATGCCCAATGCTTTGGATTTAATATCCAATAAGGAATTTTCAATCCCACCAATTGCTTTTTGAATAACACTGCCTGGACTTTGACGAGTTCGGGAATACATTTCCCAATACAATTTTTCTGTCAGACGCGGATCTTGACCGATGAGCAACGGAGCGAGATCTTTTATAACGCCCTCCATCCCAAGCGGAGAACCGTTTGAATCAGTGCATTCACTCCACCCTATTAATCCCTCGTCGGTTGAAATTTTAATAAAGGTCCATGGACGCCAACCGGCATCACAATGCAGGGTTTTAATATTAGTAATTTTCATGCTTCAAGAATTATGTGATCATTCGTAAGAACCGTATCTGCCAAAATATCTTTTTTTGCTTTTTTTCCAATAACTTGAGGAAGCATTCTCGGCTTTAATCCATATCCGGGACTCTTGCATGTAAGCATATCCGCGCGTATCAATGCGCCCGCCGGAATATCAATTTTTGCGACTAAACTTTTACTATGCTTATTCCGAGTTGCCATTTCTTCTTCAAATAAATACTTTCCAGGCGTCCCTAAAGCCACCTCGATTCTTTTTGCGCCATGCACCATTTTTGTGAATTGCTCAGGATCAACGCTAACAGTGGCGTGATCCGGCCCGGGCAAATTTTTGTCTAAGGTAAAATGCCGCTCAATGCATTTCGCTCCCAAAGTAACGGCCGCGAGCGTGGGGCTATAATCTCTTTCGTGACCAGAATATCCAATCGGCAACGGACTATAACGCTCTTTTAAAAATGGGATGGTCAAAAGGCTCAATCTCTCGTCAACCGACGGATACACCGAAACGCAATGCAAAATAATCAATTGTTTATTATAGCGCAGAATTGTTTCTACAGCGCTATCCAATTCCTCCAATGAAGTCATACCAGTTGATAAAATAACAGGCTTTCCTTTTTGAGCGACATACTCTAAAAGCGGAAGATTCGTAGTATCAAAAGAGGCGATTTTATAAAGATCAACCCCAACCTTCTCCAAAAAATCAACGCTCTTTTTATCAAAAGGGGTTGCAAAAAATATCGTACCCAGCTCCTGAGAAACGCTTTTTAGCTTTACAAACTCTTCAAAATCCAATTCCAAAGCTTGCCGATATTCACCATAGGTTTTTCCCAAAACCTGGTCTTTGGTTTGTAGTTTTTCTCGGAGTTCCTTCGCAAACACTTCTTCAATAAATCTTTTCTGAAATTTTACCGCATCAGCGCCGGATTTTACCGCTTCCTCCATAGTTTTTTTCGCCAAAAAATAATCTCCATTGTGATTATTGCCGATTTCCGCGATAAAAAAAGCTGGATCTCCTTCGCCGATATATTTATTATTGCCAACCGCGATACGATTAGGCAAATTTTTGTATTTCTTTAAAAACATAACGCATAAAGACTTTAATAAAGCTCCTCGGAGCAGAGCCCCGATGTATCGTTGGGACTCGCTTCGCTCGTACAATCGTAGGCCGAAGGCAGACGGTATTGACCTTTGTTCCGCCGTCGCGTCGAGAAAATGTGCGCATACGCACATTTTCCTCTCCGCTAGGCGTAATAAAACTTAGCACGATGTTGTGTCGTCGTCACAATTAGCGAGTACCTATTCATTCATGCTTGCATGTTTTTTATAACTTAAAAACCATGCAAAAAGTTTTAGAACAAAGATTTTTGATGCTATACGCATACAATAGTGTAATTTTAATTAGATCCACTGCACAATTATATAAAGAAAAAACACATCAATCAATAAAAAAAGGGGTAATGAGTTTGCAACATCCGTCATTTAACGCGATTAACGGATAAGAATTGCCTAACCCCATGCTTATGCGATTAAAGCAAGTACCGCGCGCGCAATTCGTTCCCCCGCTTTGCCGTCGCGAAAATTACAATATACCCGACGAAAACATTCCTGACCTTCAGCGTCAAGCGCTGGATTTTTAAGCCGTTTTTCAATCGCTTTTAAAAATTCGTCGCTTGATCTTGGAAGTTTGCCCGCGCCACACGCAATAAACGGCAAAAAGTGACTGTAATCATATCGATGTTCGCCTTCCAGATATTTTCGTTTATATGGATGAAACGCGCCGGTTAATACAATGGGCTTATTAAAAAATGCCGCGTCCAAAACGATTGTCGAGGGACCGCACACGACAAGATCGCTATAATAAATCCCGTGCATTAAATTGTCATCGTCCTTATCTCCCAATTCCTGATCATCAATCTTTGAATCAAAAAAAGAAACTCCAGGCCGATCAAAACGCATATTGGGATACGGCTTCACTCCATCAAGGGCGCTAACCTTAACCGTCGGAGAAAATCGCACAATAATATTTACATCGAGAGAACTTAAAAGTTTCAAAACATATGGATCGGTTGTGTTATTTGGAATGTATACATCGCCAATGACCGTACAAAAAATAAGTTTTTTTTCAATCGGCAAATCGTATAATGCAAAAAATTCTTCGCGAGAGATTTTTGGCCCTTTTGCGTATTTATCATAATGGGAAATTCCAACAACCTCAACGCGCTCCGCGGGAACATCATTAATTTTTATTGCCTGCTCCTTTACACGCGCACTCGGCGCCAAAAGTTTATCTGGAACAACGCGAAGGATGCCGTGCGTTGTAAGATTATCCCACGAACGGACCATTCCGATGCTTGGGATTTTGAAATATCGAGCATTGTGCGCAAGTTCAACATCGCGTTCATTTTGAATATCGGTAATAAGCACGACATCCGGCTTATAACGCACAAAATATTCCGAAAAACGATATGGAGCGGCAACGCGAAAATCAATCGCACGCATAATCGTACGCAGTAAACGAATGTTTGTAAAAAACTTTGCAATAATTGTCGCAAAAATAAAATAAAAAAACTTTCCTTCTCGTTCCAATTTAATGCGGCGCTCAATAGAAACCGAATGCGAATCAAGTCCAAACTTTGCCAAACGCTTCATGACAAGCGAAAAAAACTTTTTTGAAGGCGGGGGAAGCTGAATTCCTTCAATAATAACATTTGAATGTCCAAATTTTTTTTGAAAATAATCCTTCTTATACTCAAAAGTAAAAAGCACAATGCGAACATTGGGCTCGGCAACAAGTATTGAAAACGCGTCAGTTGCTAATATGTTTCTGGAAATATATGGATGGAAACTTGAAATAAAAATCGTTTTCATTGTGCTGTTTCTTCAAAAATTTTAAGCATAGCGTCGGCGTATTTCTCCCAGGAAAGATTTTTTTCGACAAACTCTCTGCCGTTTTTACTCAGTTCATTGCAAAGGGTCCCGTCATCAACGAGATGGGCTACCGCAGTCGCGATTTGCTCGGGCGCACGCGCGTCTACAAGCAGTGCGTTTTTTTCATGTGTTAAAATTTCACTTGCTCCGGATGTCTTGGATACTACGACAGGCATTCCCGATGCCATCGCCTCAAAAACAGCGAGCCCCCAGCTTTGGAGATGGCACGGAAAAACAAATATATCACCCGTTCTATAATACACCTTTAAGTCATCATCTGAAACCATCCCGACAAAATTAACATATTCGGCAATCCCCGCTTTTTCCGCGCGATTCACAAGGGCGTCATAAAGACGCGAATTATGAGAGTATTCACCGACAATGACACACGAGGCATTATGTCCCTTCTCACGAAGCAGAGCGACGGCGTCAATCAAATCCTCAAACCGGCGATGGGGCAAGAGGATTCCGGTTGAAAGAATCTTAATATCCGTTTTTAGAACGGTCGTTCTCTCGCAAAAAGAAAAATTTTTAATATCAATTCCGCTTCGAACAACGACTGCTTTTGGCGCAAAAGATTTTTCCGCCCATCTTTGATCTCGCTCATCCAATACGGCAATTACATCCTGCGCGTTTATAAAACGCCAAGTTTCAAAAATATCAAAAAATTCATTAAAAACGATTTTAAAAACCGAAACGCGCTTCGTTTCGTCGAATTGCCGATCCCGCAACAAAGAGAATGAACGGGTTGGCATATCGTTCATCATCCAAACCGATGGAATATTTTTTACGCGCTTTTTAAAATACGCGGCGACGCGATACGCTTCTTGGTCGTGAGGATTAAGAATGTCGGTTTCCGGATTTATTTTTTCCGCGAGCAATTTTGCGTCTTTTAATTCCTGAAGATAATTTTTGAAAAATCCCCATAGACCGCCTCCATAGCGCGGTCTATTTGATTCATACAATGAAACGACGGGAATCCCGTCTAAAAGCTCCGAATAACAATCGTTTTTTGAATACAGAAATGAATACAAAGAAACGGCGTGTCCGCGACGCTTCAATTCTTGCGCCAAAGAAAGCGCCTGACGCTGAGTCCCCCCCCGTATATTTAACCGTCGAACAATAACTGCGATCATCATAAAGTCATTAAAAAGAAAAAAGCGACTTTACACAAGTCGCTTACAAACACACATTAAGAAGAAATATACTCCCAATCAGCATTGACCATCATTACCACTAACTCGCGCAACGATGTCTTTGGTTTCCATCCGAGCTCGTTTTGTGCGAGAGAAGAATCTCCGCACAATACATGCACCTCTGCTGGCCGAAAAAATTGCTTATCGACGACAACATAACGCATCCAATCAAGATCAAGATGCTGGAACGCTTCCGCAACAAATTCACGGACGGTATGCGTTTCTCCGGTTGCGATGACATAATCCTTCGGATATTCAGCTTGAAGCATCAGCCACATCGCCTCAACATAATCACCCGCAAATCCCCAATCCCGTTGTGCGTCCAAATTCCCAAGACGAAGCTCCGACGCATTGCCATATCGAATCTGCGCTGCCGTATGAGTAATTTTTCGCGTTACAAACTCCATGCCTCGTCTCGGCGATTCATGATTAAAAAGAATCCCCGAAGCGGCTCTGATGCCATACGCTTCGCGATAATACTGCGTCAAATGAAATCCGGCAGCCTTTGAAATCCCGTACACTGATCGGGGATGAAATGGCGTTGCTTCGCTTTGAAAAACCTCGGGTGAATTTCCGAACATCTCGCTTGTTGCCGCAAAATAAAATTTACATTCCGGAACAACGCGTTTCAAGGCAGAAAGCACGTTATGAGTTCCGTCGGCATTCGTCTTGAATGTAGAAAATTCATCCTCAAACGAATGCGCAACAAAACTCTGCGCGGCAAGATGGTAACACTCATGCGGCCTTACATCTTGGAAAACCGCGAAAATACTCGGCATACTTTCCAATGATGCCGCATGCAAATGAAGTTTGTCCTTAATACCGAGAATCCGCGAAAGCCTATGCTTATGATTTTCAATCGCAACGCGCCGCACAATACCATGCACTTCATATCCCTTTTTCAATAAAAGCTCGGCAAGATATGAACCGTCCTGACCGGTAATTCCGGTGATAAGCGCTTTTTTCTGCGTCATACCCCCCCCGTTAATGTAAAGGAACTATTAAGTAGTAGCGCAAATCCTATAACCGTCAACCAGACGCATTTGTTTTAATGAACAACATTGATTACAATAGACCTACTGAACAAAGATTTTTCGTAGCGAAATGTTAATATTTTGAGCGAGACGAAGCAAAAATTATGAAGCATATACAGCGTATCTGTTGAATAATTTTTGCAAAGTCGCAGCCAAGATATTAACATTTCGCTACGAAAAATCTTTGTTCAGGAGGTCTAATAATTTCTATGGAAAAAAGAAAATTAAATCTTGGCTGTGGAACAAACATACGCGTAGGATGGATAAATTTGGATTCTGCAAAGCTTCCGGGTGTTGATATCGCGCATGATATTGAAAAACTTCCACTCCCGTTTACTGATAACGAGTTTGAAGAAATTTTATGCCAGGACATCCTTGAGCATGTGGAATATACGCCCATTCTAAAAGAATTATATCGCGTATTGAGTCCCGAAGGCACCATAACTATTCGCGTTCCGCATTTTACTTCGAAAAATAATTATATCGATCCCACGCACAAAAAACTCTTTTCAATAAGCACATTTGAATTTTTCATAAAAAATTCGCGCCTAAAAAATGAACGCGATTACTATTTCGATTTTGCGTTTTCAAAAATCCATACACGACACATTACCTTTGAACGGTCATCGCGCATTTTTTTCTATAATCGTTTTGTTGAGTGGTGCATAAACAGAAACGATCGAACACAAGAAATCTATGAATCAACTTTTCTATCCCGCGTTTTTCCGGCTGAAAACATCGTCATCACGATTGTGAAATGACGCGTGTATACACACGTTCATATTCTGAAATTTTATCATCCCACAAAAAATTCTTTACGAATTTCCGCGATTCTTCCGAGAATCGTTTTTTTAATTGCTGATCTTTCAAAATTTTTAACATCATCTCGGCGGCTTCATCAATGTTTTTTTCATGAACCAAAAATCCGTTTTGTCCATCAAGCATAGCGTCTTCCGCTCCGCAGTCCCTGCTTCCAATAACCGAAAGTCCCTGCGACGCCGCCTCCAAAAAGACAATGCCAAAACCCTCAATATCATGCCCCGCATTTCGGGAAAGAAGAAGAAAAAGCTCGGCATTTTGATACAGCGCGCGAAGTTCTCCTTCGGTGTCCACCAACTCAAGCACATGAACACTCCCCTGAAGATTATGCGCGGCAATACAATCAAAAATTTGCCTGTATGCGACCTCATTGTGTTTCTTCCCGACAATAACATACTGCAAACTCGGAAATATTTTTTTTACTTTCGCAAACGCGGGAATGCTTGCCTTAAATCCCTTGCGCCAGCGAAGCGAGCCTATGGTAAGGATGTAGGGCTTATATTTTTGAAACTGTAAAAATTCTTTAGGAACCGCGCTCATCCACGCTTCGCTGATGCCCGGATGAATGACGTCTATCGTAAGACCTGGGACTTTTTTTAAAATTTCACGCTTCGTGAAATTACTAATGGCGACAAGCGCCGACGCACGGCGAAACGCATATATCGCGCACAATTTCAAATGCCACGCGTAGAGCGGAATAATTGAACCGCTCCCAATCGCGGTAATAACGACGGGCTTTTTAAGGCCATACGCGGCACAAACAGCAAGAATACCGTATGGAAAAACATCCATCGCGTGAATAACATCCGCATCATGAATTATTTTTCTTACAGTGATAATATTCGCGAGAAACCCAAAAAATCCCAATCTCAAAATATGCTCCGCTGAAAGCCTGGAGGAAACGGAAACGCACACAGAAACTTGAACTTCGGGGCGCGAAGAAAGCCCGTCAATAAGCGCGCGGGAAAAAACCCCTCCTCCGTTGTCATATTTCGTATTGTGCGTAAGAAATACAATTTTCATTTGTTTGAATGTATGATCGCAAGAAACTCTTTAGCCATCTTTTCCCATGAAAAATAATCCGCGCGTTTCTTTCCATTCGCGATGAGTCGTGACCGAAGAACGGCATTGTGTACTACATCTCGCATTGCTTCCGCGATTGCCTCTTGATTTTTAGGATCAATTAAAATTGCCGAATCATGAGCGCCTAACTCCGCAAGCGATGAACTGTTTGAAGTTATAACGGGAAGACCGCACGCCATTGCTTCAAGGACAGGAAAGCCAAATCCCTCAATAAAACTGGGGAACACAAGCGCTCGCGCTTTTTGATATAAAAACGACAACTGTTCATCGCTTATCTGACCTATACGCATAATCAGTTCGCCTATTTTCTCCTCGCTGATAATTCTTTCAAGCTCCTCGCGATATGCGCCCGCTCCATACCCAACGATCAAAAGTCGTTCCTTGGCTAACGGATTTTTTTTATGATACAGCGCAAACGCTCGAATGACTCCGGCGACATTCTTCCGCTCTTTAAGCGCGCCGATAAAAAGAAAAAAATCTTCGGGTGCTGTAATGCGTGCGCCCGAAAGAGCGCATATGTTTTTAAAACCGCAATAAATCACGCGAATCTTCTCAGCAGGCATTCCATATATGTTAATAATATCGCGTTTTGTCGCTTCAGAAATGGCAATAATCATATCCGCCGTTCTAAGAGAATGCCCGTGATACCATTTGAGAAACGCGCGCTTAATGTAATCGCCAACGCTATGAGACGGAAAAAATTGATACGCAAAATCAAGCGCGATAACAACGGAACGCCGCGGTCTCCTAAAAAACGGAAGAATTGGGGTATTAAAAATAACGACATCAGCATCTTTCATCCGCGAAAACCCGCGATCAAGCCACAAAAATCCGCCGCCAAGCACAACTGATTTCCAGCGACTTCCGGAAAATATTTCTTTCGGAATGGATTTTTCTTTCGTACATACGATATATTCATTTTGAGTGTCGTTGGCGATAAGAGCTTTTGTCAATTCAAAAATAATCCGCGCTAACCCCGCGGGATTTTTCTCACCATATGGATTGAGAAGTATTCCTATTTTCATACTGTCCTAACTATTAAAGACATGTATTATTACCTATAAAATCATACACTCGTTTTCCCCGTTTCTCCCATGCAAAAACAGCTGTTTTTGCAAACGCATTACTGACTCTCACATCTGCTTCTGCTGAATTTTCAAGCGCTTTTATAATAATCCGCGCCATACTATCTGCGTTATCCGGTTCATAAAAAAACACCTCTCGTTCAGTTACAACATCTTCAATTGCGGGCGTTTCTGCGGCAATAATCGGACGGCGCGCCGCCATATATTCAAAAAGCTTCATCGGCGAAGTGTGCAAATAAGAGTAATCGCTTTTTTTCGTTCCAAGCACAATAAGCGCGTCAGCCGCCGCAAACCACAATGGCATTTCAGCGTATGGACGCTTTCCAAAAAAATCTAGATTCGCGGGAAAGTCTTTCATTCCAAGTCCCGCCCGAACCTCTCGTTCATCCGCGCCAACGACAGCGATTGTTAGATGTTGATTTAAAAGCTTCGCCGCTTCAGGAAAAATTTCAAATCCCTTCCACTGATAAAATTGCCCTCCATAAAGAGCGATTTTTATATTCTGGGAAAGGTTTAATTTTTTTCGCGCCGCCTCTTTGCTGATCTCTCCGTTAAAAAAATTGACATCAATGCCGTTTGGAAAAATAAGGATTTTTTCCGGATTTTTTAATTTAAAATTTTCTAAAAGCTCTTTTTTAATAAGCGAATTAATGACAATAAGTCCGTCTGCGTTGTGAAACAGCAAAGAATATGCATATGAATATCTTTTTGCGTCATGGATTTCAACAAAATACGGCACACCAAGCAGAGGAACCAGCGCAAAAGAAAATTGATCCATATCAATGGTATACATAATAAATCGCTCACCCCGTATTTTTCTTATCCAAAAAAAAATAAAGTATGAAAGCATGAAGGAAACGCTCCCCATATAATAACCAATCGCGCCCCACCCATACACATCAAGCGCCCATAACCTTCTCACCGGAATATCGCGCCGTAAACTGTAAAATTCCCGAATCGACTTTTTATCTATAGCGCGGCGAGGAAGCACAAGCTCCATATCAGCCCCTGCGTCAAGCATGGCTTCGCACATTTTTGCAAGTTGTATGCCATGCGCCCGTTCAGTTGGCATGCGGGCATTGGCAAGATAGTACATTTTCATGATTTTAAAATAATTTCTAAAAATCGATTCGCGACTTTCGACACATCGAATTGCTTGACCCAATTTTTTAATTCTTGCGAAAGCCGCTCTTTTTCATCGGAAGAAAGCTCAAAAAGCTCCCTAACAATAGTGTTAAAAACTGCAACATCCCCCGAAGGCGCTATGTATCGCTTATACTCTGCGGGAATCACCTCTGCAATTCCTCCAACGGCAAACGCCGCGAATGGCACGCCCATGGCGGCGGCTTCAAGCATTACGCGGGGAAAACCCTCTTCATCAGACGGAATTATTAAAACATCAGCCATTGAATAATAAAGTGGCATTTGGTGATTCGGCACCGCCCCGACAAACCGCACTTTCCCCTCCAACTTTAAACTTTTCATTTTTAACTTTACACTTTCTCTCTCCGGCCCATCTCCCGCGACAACCAAAACAGCGTTCTCGTCCTTAAGCGATTCGGCGATCTCCGAAAGATACTGCGCGCCCTTTCGTTGGGAAAGCCGATGAACGAATAATACGACTTTGGCATCTGTAGAAATCCCTAGCTGAATCTTAAGCTGAAATGCTCCACCGTCAGGCGTAAATCGCGCGAGCGATACCCAATTTGGCATAATATTTATTTTCTCCCGCGATATGCCGTATACTTCGCTATATTTTTTCGCAAGTCCTTCAGTTCCCGTCACCAAAAACGAAACTGCCTCATACGCCAATCGCTCAAACCAATCGCGAATTTCTCCGCGCTTGTATTTCCATGGCTCTCCACAGTTCCAATACCACACCGTACCTCCGAAAGGGCGCATAACGATTGACGAAGCGACTGCCGCTAAAAACGAATAGTGAACATATGCGCGCGAATATCCCAAAAATCGCGCTTTCAAAAGCCGACAGTGAAGCTCGCACCAACGGAGCGGAAGCAACCGAAACCAAAGAACTTTTACGCGCGTACAACCAAATTTTTCTTTCGGCTGTTCGCCTTTCTCAATAATCAAAAAAATGTCGAATTGTTTTGAAATCTCTCGGATAAAATCATAGAGATGCGAAAAATGCGTCGCATCATCGTGCGCATATGAGGGAGCGATATAACAAAGCTTCGGTTTTGAATTATTTTCCAACATAATGAACCTCATCCCACACGCGCCTTATTTTTTCAAGATATGTTTTTTCATCAGGCGCATATTTCATAAGCAATTCGTACGCCGAAACCGCATATGTCTGAAATTTTTCATAGCGCTGGCTCGCGTCAAAAATCGCCTCGGCCATCGCTTCAATGTCTCCAACCGGCACAATAACTCCCGTAACGGCATTTGAAATAACTTCTCCGGCGACACCGACATCTGTCATAATAACGGGCGTTTTCGCGGCAACCGCCTCAATAATCGTGCGCCCATATCCTTCGTAGGCAGAACTTAACAGAAAAATGTCTGCATCTTTATAGTATGCCGCGAGCTGTTCAGCTCCGATGGGTTCTTCTATCTTAACATTTTCTGTAAGTCCAAGTTCTCCCATTGCACATTCAATGTTTTTTTTCTCCGAACCGTTTCCGAGAATCAACAAAAGCGGGGATTTGCCGACATACCGCCCAAGAACGAGAGCGAATGCGGCAAGCGCGTCTTCAATTCTCTTTTCTCGAGAAAGCCGTCCTGCCATAAGAATATAAAAATTATAATGCGGATAGCGAGCGCGAATGAATCCTTTTTCCGCCTTCGCGATGCGAGATATATCAATAAAAATCGGCAAAACATATATGCGGGCTTTGAATGTGTTGCTTTTGGATTTTAGCGAATTCCATACCCGTTCAGAAACCGCCCGTATCACATCAGCTCGTCTGATCGCCCACGCGTATATGTGATATCGCGCGAAATTGAGAAGTGACTCCCGCCTGAAATATGGACTCATAAAATCAGTATGAATTTGCACTTCAAGCGCTATGATGAATTTTCCGCGAAGCCACACGCCGAGAGGATGCGTAAACGCGTCCTGTGAGGTTATGAGCCACTCCGATGCGTTTTTTTTCGCAAGAATTTCGCATGCGATTTTATACGCGTCAAAAAGATAGAAAAAACGAAATAATGAACAAGTAGAATACGCGAATATATTTTCCGCAATTTCCAATTTCTCAATTTTTTGCAAAGAAAAAACAATGATATGAAGTTCTTGAACAACACCCCCATATGAGCGCATGCGCAAAAAAGCATCGCTTCCAGCAGAAAGAATATTCCGATCAATACTCAGCATAAGAACCCTTCTCATATCATAATAAAAATTTAATAAGCTCGGTTATCATCGTGTCTTCTGTAAACGAAAGGGCGTCTATAATACCGTTTTCAACAAACTTCTTGCGAAGAGATGTGTTCGCGTAAAGCTCAATGCATGCCTCTACGATTTCTTTTTCATTATTATAAGCAAAAAGAATCCCATTATGACCGTTCCGAATAATTTCCGGATTTCCCCCCACATTACTCGCGGCAACCGGAATTTTATGCACAAGCGCTTCAATAAGCTGGTGGGAAAATCCTTCATATGAACTGTTTAAAACAAGCACATCAGCCGCGCTCATATATGTGCGCACAGTGTTCTGGTCAAGTCCGCCCATAAGAAAAACAAATCGTTCAAAATGACGCGCGATGATTAGTTTCTGAAAATTATCTTTTTCCGGACCATCGCCAATAATATAGAGCACCGCGTCTGGAAACTTCCGCCTCAGCATATCAATCGCGTTCATAACAGAGGGAATGCCCTTCCACGGCACCAGTCGCGCAATAGAAAGAAACACGGGAATTTTTTGAGAAATTTTTAATTCTTCCCGCGATTCTTCAACGGACATAATGTTGGATTCCAAACACTGTCGCGCGGGTATCGCGTTATAGATAACTCGTATATTCTTGTCAAAAATACCCCATCCTATCACAATTTTTTTAAGATATTCGCTTGGCGCGATGACGGCATCGGCGCGCCGAACAAACCAATGCTCTATTTTTCGCATAATCTCAATTCGCGTGCCGTAAGTTTTTTTCTGAAAATCATCCAAAGAATCGGTGATGCCGAAACGCGTGCTTCCCTGTTCCCACGAATATTCTCCCGTGATGCGAACGATAAATTTTTTACCGGCACATCGCGCGGCCAAAAACGCGGGCAATCCTCCGCCAAACGAAGCATCGGCAGACAGAACGGCATCGTTAAACCGCGCGCGCCACACACACTGAAGAAAAAACACAGCATGCCGAACGCCTTTAGGATATTTCCGGGAAACTTTCACGATATCCGCGCCGCCGTACGTATGCGGCTCATTTCGCGCTCCACCATCTCCATATGTCACAACTGAAAGCCGATACCCGCGTTCAGGAAGTTCCCGCGCAAGAATAGAGCTATAGGTTGCCGACCCGCCGATATCAGGAAGAAAAATCCCAGTCGTAAGAAGAATTTTTTTTGCGTGCGGCAATTCTAAAAATATTTTATCAAACTCACGCGCGATGATATCCCAAGAATATTTTTCTTCTGCCATTTTTTTACCCTCATCGGCAAGCGCCTGCCTCAATACATTATTATTAAAAAGTTCTTTGATCTTTTTTGCCAGATCGCCATCATCTTCCGGTTTTACGAAAAGTCCGGTTTTACGGTCAGTAAGAAAATCCGGAATCCCGCCGACTGGAGTGGCGATAATGGGTAGCCCAGCCGCCATTGCCTCCAAAAACGCGCTCCCAAGGCCCTCAGAGCGCGATGGACGCACAAAAACATCGCTTACGGCAAAATAGCGAGGCACCTCATTCTGCTCAACATTTCCGGCAAATATAACTGAAAGCCCGTTCTCCAATGCGTATTTTTCAAGCCGTTCTTTTTCGGGACCAAAGCCAAGCAAAAGCACGGCAAACTCCTCGCCTTCATTTTTAAGTCGTTGAACCGCCCGCAAAAGAATGTCTATTCCGTTTTTAGGAACAAGACGAGACGCGCTTACAATCACAGGCACCCTATCTCGAATGCCAAGTTTTTGCCGAAATTCACGCGAATCATTATCGAAAATTTCTCGTGAAAAAATTGACAGATCAACGCCGTTGGGAATAATTTCAATGCGATGCGAAGGCGCGCCCTCATGAATACAAAAATCTTTCAAATACGAAGAGATAACCTGAACTTTGTCCGCATATCGAAAAACCATCCGCCACAAAGGCAAAAAAATACCGGCGCGCACATGCGCGTATTCCGGCGTGTCGCCCTCCTGAATTGTAAGAAAAAATGGGACGCGCGGAAAACAAAATTTGAGAAATAAAACCGGCGCGGAAGCGCGAGACGCCATCAGCGACCAAAAAATTGAATACCGATTCTGTCGATGAAGAAAAAAACCCTTCAAAGACGCAAAAAATATAAAAAGAAATTTTTCAAATGTTCGTCCATAATACGCATCGCCAAAACGACCAATGCAAACGCGAAAAACACGCACATTACCAATGCGCTCTTCTTTTTGCCACCGCCGATCAAAGCGGTAGGTAATGAGATCGAAATCATAATTCGGAAGACGATCTGTTATGTCTTTGACCGCAAGTTCAGCGCCCCCAACGAAAGGAATATACGCCAAACTTACAATGAGAATCTTTTGCTTCATGAAAGAAACATTTTGCGCGCAAAAAAGAATCCGAGTGCGGCAAGTATACTCACAAACACAGCAACACCAAAATACATTCCCGCGTTACTTCCGATCATGGCAAGCTGATCATTTTTAGAAACCACTCGAGGTGCCTCTTGTGAAATCTCTTGCTTTTTCTCTTTTGTCTCTTGCGAAATATTTTTGATCGTTGATTCTTCTATCAGCAACACGCCGTGTTGCTGATTTTTTTGCCCGTTCGCAACGATTACCGTGGGCGTTTTCAAGCTTGCTTTTAACGGCGCGCCCTTCGGCAACGGATCATCCAACACCCCTGGCGATGATCTATTCGCAAGACGCCATGAACCATCGGGAAACGATAGAAAACTGCCCTCATTTTCAGGCACTCCATTCACTATAACACGCCCAGCCATAAGTAAGTTTGGATAAAAAAATGCTATCTGTTCGCCAACAATCCCCGCGACATCGAGCGCTGTCACTTCCGCAGAAAAAGCGACTGCCGAACGGCCGTTGATTTTAGTTCCAGAAGGAATAACAAACTTCGCGCCACTCGTCTCGTTTCGCATTATCCATGATCCGATATCAAGAGTAGAGCCCGAAGTATTGGCGATTTCAATAAAACCGTTTTTTCCCGCAACGACTTCGCTGATAAATACCGGATTGGGAACCGCCGTCACAGTCGCATAATCAGAAACGGCTTCGTATTCAGACGAAACAGAAAGCGCCACAAGATATGTCCCAGGAAATCGGAACACACGAACAACAGAACGGCCTTCGCCAATTGTTCCGTCTCCAAAGTTCCACAAAAACCGTCCTCCATCGAGCGGCTTTCCATCAAACCCCAAAACCCGCCCAAAAAAACGCGCCTCCGCTCCGGCAATAACGGTCTGGTCATCTCCCGCTGAAACGGTAAACCGCGGCTTAACAGTCGGCGACGAAAGATCGCCAGACGATCCTTCACTTGAAGATTGCGCGGTTCCGTTATTTGTCGCTGGAACTCCTGCATCGGTTCCGCCGTTATTTTGAGATTTTGCACTACTGCCGGGTGTTGGGCTATCCGCAATCCATTGTCCATTTTGAAATTGCAGTGATTTTCCATCACCAGCGGCGCCCCATGAACTCAAGTATGAAACGCTGCTCCATACCACGCCCGCGGAACCAATTTTTAAGCCGATATGTTGAGCAGTATTTGAAAAACTTATAGCAGACGCGACAAAGATCGTCCCGCCATATGAAGGAAATAACGACTTAAAAATCGCTCCGTCTTGAGCAATAATCGCAAAATCTCCCGAGGAAATCGTGCTGTTGCCCTGATACGGATCCGTTGCCAATGTATGATTATGTTTAGCGCTTCCATGCTCTTCATACACGCGCATACTTTCGTCATTTGAACCAGTTGGAATCACTACGAGACCAACTCCGTCATTATGGATCTCTATCCATTCTCGATCAGCATCGGAACCGTCAAGATCATACATAATCTCGGTTATGGAGAGATCGGAAAGCGCCGCCATACCTTTGTATGGATACAACGCCACAATCAGCGCACATAAAAAAAGCATAAATAGTTTCATTTCTAAAATAGACCCACTGCACAATTATTTTCGTAACGAAATTTTCATAGTTTGAGCGAGACGGTCTAAACATTCGAAGCATATACGGTGTATCTGTTGAGAATGTTTGGCAAAGTCGGAGCCAAACATAGGGAAATTGCAGTAGAACAATAATTGCGTAGTGGGTCTAAGATAACAAACAAAACCATAAAATCAAATTCAAAAACCGTTCCACAGCATATGTGGAACGGTTTTTGCTATATTTTTTTGCTATAGCTTGCCATAACTCTCAAGCATCTTTTGAAGATTTCCGGAATTCATTGGATTTTTTTCTATTCCAATTTTCAAAACCGCTTTTGCTTTTTCGTCATTTTTTAGCACAAAACGATAAAACTCGGAAAAATTCCCATACACCTGAATCTGATCGGGACCGACTTCAATTGCCTTTTTGAATGTCGCCTCCGCTTTCACCGGATCTTTAAGATCAAATACGTACAAATTGGCAAGGTTCCCGTACGCAATCGGGTTTTTTGGAAATACCGCAATAAGATATTCCCACACCTCTTTCGCGCCGACAAAATCATTAATCTGATTTCTCAATATACCCAAACTAAGCCAATCTTCCATTGATTCTGGATTCTTTTGTAAAACATCAATTACCTTCATAAATCTTCCCAGTATAAGCACCTTCCCTTCAACGCCAAACGGATCCGGAACAGCAATCGGACGACTAAGTGATGGTGTTTTTATGCTTTGAACGGGAGTCGGCGGCGCTTCAAAACTCGGTTTATTGTTTTGTTTGTTTTCGGTATTATTTTTAGCGCTATCAAAACTATCGGAAGTCAAGCCTCCGATAATCGGTTGCTTTGGAATATTTTTGCTTTTAAAAAAGTAAACGAAAATACCCGCTCCAACAATAATAAGAAACGCGACAATAATACTCATTTGAATCTTTCTTGTAAACATAAGTGACATAGTATCAAATTTTCAAAAAAAATCAATTACATTTACATTCGCTCTGCTGAGCTCAGTACTTTTCGCCTTTTCGGCGAAACACGGGGAAATTCTTTGCGCTCGTCGAGGACTCCTCGTTAAATTTCCCGCTCGAAATGAAGCAGTTCATTTCGAGCCTCACTCCCGTTCGGTCGCGCCTTCGCTCCTCAATCGCATATAACAAAACACCCCCTTACGGGGGTGTTTTGGCTAGCCTCTCCTGCGCTAAAACAAGTAAAGCGCGAGGGAGAGCACAAGTGCTAGATTATTGAGTCAAGATCGATTGATTCATGTTTGTCGTCGGAAGTCCCGGCAAGCCATAACCAGTCGTGTAATCGTTTGCGGTTACACCTTGGGTTGTGGTCGTTGAGAACGGTCTCCACACAAAGTCCTTGTCACCCGACGAAAGAATATAAGTCGTGGTGGCCATATATGTACCCTGTGAAGTTCCACTCGTTAGACTTGAGACGGTTTTTGAATCACCCTGTACCTGAGTTGCAACGCTGAACTGCGTACCAGCAGTTGTTGCATCGCCACGAATAACGAAGTAACGGGTCTGACCAGCCGGCACTACAACCGTTGTAGATGCGTTTGAGGCATCCGCCGCGCCAATCGTGAGATTGGTTGAAGCTGAAGCCCAACTAGCCGAGATATCCAAGTTACCCTGTTGCATCGCGCCATCCGTCTGAATGCCTGATACCGGTGTTGCATATGTTGAATCAGTAAATGCGTAAACATTAAGACCATCAATCATGTCAACCTGTTGGGTTGCCGATGATGTCGCGATACGGAATGTGACATGGTAGATGCCCACATCACCCGCGCTATTTGCCGACACATTAAAGCGGAAGAGGTCACGGCGTCCCGCAGTAAGCTTCGTGTCGCTCAACGCGACAGAAGAAACTGTTGGGTACGACTTATAGATAACTACACCCGCTGAAGCTGTATCGGTACCTGTCGTACGAATCGTTGTACCACTGGATACTCCAGCCGCTTCGGTGGCAAGATTTGCCTCTCCGTCCCAATCAACATGGACACGCGATCCTGGTGTACCGATTTGTGAAGTGCCCTGTGCAGAAAAGTCCGCCTTGACCGTAAGCACCTTTGAGGTGTCTTTGTCAATTCTAACCGCGGATGTGAAGGTTGAGGTTGCAAAATCCGGATTAACTCCTGATGGAGTGAAAATCGCCTCGCCAACCTTGATTGCTCCATCCCATACCGTCAATTTCACTAGATCAGACGGCGAGTTGGAAGCAGTATTGGAAAGCTGAAGTCCGACCGACTTCAAATCCATTGCCTCGTTTACTGTCGTAAAGCGAAGGGTTGCTACAGTGTTGCCTGTTGAACCAGCGGTTGCCACAGCGAATGCCGGGCTTGAAGAATCAAGCGCGACTGTGAATGTACCGCCAGATGTTAATGTCATTAACTGTCCCGCTGAATCACTTTCAGCAACAGTAACTGATTGTCCTGAAGTAAGGCCTGTTGCAGTCGGTGAAGAAGCAGAATCATATCCCCACGCATAGGTTCCTGAAGCGCCTGACGCGATATTGCACTTCAAGGTAAGCGTTTTGATAGTTCCTTTCGTAACAGTCATGCCGGAGCCGTCAAGTGTAAATATAGTTGACGAAGCGGCAGCCGATGGATTCACGATATTTGAACCACTGGTTACTGATGTTGCTCCATCATAGAGCTGACAAGAAGTAAGGTTTGTGGCTCCTGATGCCGCATTGTATTCAATCGGCAATGAAGGCAAACGAACATCTTCCCCTGAAGCAGAGGCATCAAGCTGGTAATTCGCGAAAGTAAATTGATTACCTCCGGCGACAACCGTCTGTGCGACTGGATCGGTAGATACGCTCAACGCGAGCGATGCTGATTTTGCAGTCATCGTGCTCAAACTAACAGCGGAGCTCGGGGTCGGGGCAATGGTCTCATTTGTGATCTGACCACGAACCGTAGTCCACTGCGTTGAAGGAGTTGACGAAACTTGAATTGTGCCGTTATTTGACCATCCTGATGGTGTTTTACCTTTTACCGTATAAGTTCCTTTTCCTATTGGGAAAGTAACAGTGTCTGTAAAGGTAAGCGTTGCATCGTCGCCGTTATTGTCATCAACTGGACCGGCAACGATAGCGCCGGATGAATTGTAGATTGCTACGCTCGTCAACTGGCCAATGCCTGTTGAAGTTGTCGCAATGTTGAAAATCATCTTTGCAACTGAAACCGGCTCACCGCGAACTTCAACACTAAACCCGCCCAATACCTGGTTTGAAAGATTAACCGCGATATTTTGTGCTTGAATAGCTGTTGCGTTCTCAACATTCAATGATCCCTTGCCTACAGTAACCTGTGAAGCAAAGTACCAAGGATTGGTTGATGTAAAGCCTGTTCCTGATGTCGGAGGAGTAATCCCGTAACCATAGGTTTCTCCTGAAACTGCGAGGTCCGTGGTTCGGTAGAGATCAAACTTTACAGTTCGATTTGCTCCGCCCATGATATCGCCCTTTATATAGATTTCTGCTGACATGCCTTTATCCAAGACCATGCCAGAGCCGAACTTTGAAGTATAGTATTTGCCGTCCGCTGAAGCGACCGCATCATACTCTGTGCCGTCAAAAACGGTCTTTACATTCGCAACATCTCCAACTCCAGCGGAACCAACCTGATTCCAACGAATTGAAGTGATGCGAACTTTTTCCTGTGAACCCGCAGTTACGCGGACAGAAGTGAATTTGAATGCTGTTTTTCCAATATCTTCAGTCGTTGTTGCAACAGTTTTGAATGAACCGGTCTGAACTGTTACCGAGCCGAGCGTCAACGATGCGTTCATTGTCATTCCGTTTCCAACGATTGGAAGCGAGCCGTAAACCATCACTGAACCCGCATCAACTCCGACTAATGCCAAACGAATAATCTGTCCCGCTACAGACGATGAGTCTGATGACGGGCGAGACGCGCCTAATGTCATTGTTCGCGAAGTTCCCGCTTTAACTGTAAAAACTTCGTTCAACATTACCTGATGATTTGAGTTTAATGTCTTGCCGAGGCCCACCTGAATACCATTCTCATCCAAGAGAACGACTTCGGAGAGAGCCGCGTCAACACCAACGCCTTGACGCTCAACGGTCAATGATTTGACCATTACATCTCCGTCAGAAGAAGCCGTGAGAACGACTTTAGTGAACGGAATGCGTGCCGCACTATTTGGCGCTAATGCTTCAGAGGGTTGCATGCCTGCGGAAACCGTAAGTCCTGATCCCAATGAAACGACGCCGGGAGTGACACCCGGAACTACCGGAACTACCGGAACTACTACCACCATTGAACTATACTTTGCCTGTGAAAGAGGTCCGAAGTATCCAACCGCCGGCGAAACACCGTTTGCCGACTGCCACGCGGCGACTGCCGCTTTCGTAACTCCCCCAAAGAATCCGGTTGCTCCACCAGAATAGGTGAAGTGACCCGTACCCTTAAGATAATTTTGCAAACACGTTACATCATCACCCCTCATTCCCATAGTAAGCGATTTGGTGAAGACGCATTTTGCACTGCTTCCTGACGACATAGAGCCGCCTGAAAGCGCTGTAAGCTGTGATGATAACGCGGCGATCTGTGCTTGCAATGAAGCAATCAGATCAGATGTCGCGTCTGCAGACGCTGCTAAAGGCATAACCAACGCACCAGCTGAAAGCGACAAACTGGTCGCGATCGCAAGCGCAACGGAGACACCTTTTTTGAAAACTTTATTTTTAGAATTCATATGTTATTCTCTGTTTTTATTTATCCCCCCAAGAAAAGTTGCTTAATCCCGGGAAGAAGATTTTGCGCGACACATTACTCGACGAATAGCGCGCCCGCAAAACATTTCACAATTTAATTTTCTACCAACGGTACCATTCTGACATCTCTGCCAAAACAAAATCCAATTGGCCAAAAAAATACTACAATACTTTGAACCTTCTGTGTTTCGGAATTTTCTATACTCAAAAAAATTCCGATTCGTAATCTGAAATTCAGTAATCTATATTTGCTTTTCAATGAGCTATCGCTTCTGGAAAACAAATCCTTGCATCCTCAGCTCTGCACCTCAAACTCACAGTATATAGAAGCAGGACCGAAAGTGCAAATTATCAATGATGTGGATAACTTTTTTCTTAAAAACGCACAATTACAGGAAACTGCGCTTGGTTTCCTTGCCAATTCTTGTGCTCTATTATTATGACCCATAATGATCGCCGATCAAAAATATTGCAAACAATAGCATCAAACATATTATAGCGCATTATGAAAGTCAAGCAAATAATAGTTATCCACACCCCTTATTAAGTAAATACCGATTAAACGCGATCAAATGGCATGATTTTTGAATATTTTAAGCGATTTAAGCACTTTGTGCCGATTTCATCTAACATGATTAGAGGAACAAGTGGATGAAAACACGCATATTTCGTTTCTAATCTTATCTCTTCCTTATATAGCGCGTTTATTTCTGTTTTTATTGTGGCTAGTGAGGAAGATATGAAAACAGAAGTTTTCATATCGACCGAGCGACGACACAAAATTGTACCCCGTTATATTACCTAGCGAAGATCGGGAAGCGGATACAGCAGTGTGCGCTTCCGAGCGAATGCGATGACCGAGCGCGAATGCGATGACCGAACGAGAGTGAGGAAATACTGAAGCCAGCAGGCGGAACGTAGGAAATACTAAGGCTAGCAAGCCGAATGTACGGGAACAAAGGTTAATACCGTCCGCCTTTGGCGGACGATTGTACGAGCGAAGCGAGTTCCAACGATACCTTGGAGCTTTGCCCAGAGAAGCTTTATATTATTTTATTTTTTTAACGAATACATCGCCCATCTCCGATCCCCCGTTCTTTCAATCGCGTCTCGTTTAATAAGCTCGCTGAGATCGCGTTGTATTGTTTTTTGACCTATATTATTAAAAGACAATGCTATGTCCCTTATGCTTGCTTTGTCCTTTTTACCAAGAACATCGATAATTAGCTTGTGCCTCTCTGGGGATTTTTTCTGTATTTGATTTTCGTTTACAAATCGTTTTAAATCGTCTATTTTTGAGTGAGTAGGCAAAAATTCATTGCCCGTTTCTTTACGAATTAGCGATTCCGCTTTCATTGAAACAGAGTGCCGCTCCTGTGGCGCAGAAATTGCTTTTGCATTTTCCTCTCGCAAGAATCCAATTTTTGCTACAAAGAAAAATTCTATTTCAGCGTATTCCCGATCTAAAACCTCTATATTAACGGACGATACAAACCGATTTACTCGCGCAAGCAATAAGACGCTTCTCATCCCTCTTATTTTAGAAACAATTGACAGGAGCAATTCAAATGAATCACGAAGTGTTACATCGTAGCGTGTGGAATCTCGAAGTATTTCAAATGCCTCCTCGCGAAGTCGCCCTGCCAATATCTCGCGTTTTGGAAATAACGAAGTTACGCGATACACCGCGTGCGTTATCTCAAATATTTTTTTCTTTAATGCGTCTGATAAATCTCCTCGTGGCAAAGCCCCGAGGCATCCATCGGAACTCGCTTCGCTCGTACAAACGCGTGGCAAAGCCCGCGCGGTATTGACATTTGTTCCCGTCGCTTGCTCGGAAGCGTATACTGCTGTATCCGCTTCCCGACCTTCGCTAGGTAATAATTTTTCCTCGTTCATGTCATAAATCATGCATCAGTTAATTCCCAAAAGCTCTGCTCTAGACATCTAAATTCTTAACAAATGTCGCGTGCGTTTGAATAAACCTCTTGCGTGGAGCGACTTCATTCCCCATCAACATATCAAAAACGCGATCGGCTTCCGCGCTTTCCTTTACAGAAACCTTGCGCAGTGAACGAATTTTAGGGTCCATGGTCGTTTCCCATAGTTGTTCCGGATTCATCTCGCCAAGACCTTTGTATCTCTGAATGGAAACGCCTTTAAGCTCGCCTTCTTGCTTCTCTGGAACTATATCGTTTTTTTCCTTCTTGTTATCGGCGTTTTTCTTTTGTGTGTCCTTTTTTTCATCAATCGCCTGTTTTTCTTTTTTGATTTCCGATAAAAACTTGTCCCTTTCATCTTCATTCAGCGCGTATCGGATATTCTTCCCCGACTGAATCCTATAAAGAGGCGGTTCGGCGATGTATAAATGTCCTTGATCAATAATTGAACGAAAATAACGATAGAAAAGAGTAAGGAGAAGAGTTCGAATATGCGACCCATCTACATCGCTATCTGCCATAAGAATAATTCTATTATAACGAAGCCGTGAAATATCAAACGAGTCCCCAATTGCCGTTCCAAGAGCAAGAATAAGCGTGCGGACTTCGTTTGAAGCGAGCATTTTATCAAGGCGCGCTTTTTCAACATTTAAAATTTTTCCGCGCAAAGGAAGAATCGCCTGAAATCTTCGATCTCTCCCCATTTTGCAGGACCCTCCCGCAGAATCTCCCTCAACAATAAAAAGTTCGGATTCCGATCTATCTTTTGTGGAACAGTCGGCAAGTTTTCCGGGAAGAACAAAGCCCTCAAGCGCTCCCTTTCGTAAAACGGTTTCTTTTGCTGCTTTTGCCGCTTTTCGCGCTCGTGCCGCCAAACTAACCCTACCGATAATAATCTTTGCGACATCGGGATTTTTATCAAAATAATCAATTATCGCTTCTGCAACAACGGTTTCAACCGCGGTTCTAGCGTCTGGCGTTCCTAGTTTTGCCTTTGTCTGACCCTCGAATTGAGGCTCCTGAAGTTTTACGGATACGATTGCGGTAATACCTTCGCGAACATCGTCCCCGATAAAACCCTCCTCATCTTTTTTTATATACTCATTTTTCCGCGCATAGTCATTGAGCGTGCGGGTAAGAACCGTCCTAAAGCCCGTCAAATGCATCCCGCCTTCCGGCGTATAAATATTATTTGCAAAAGACATTTCTCGCGGTTGAATATCATCCGTATACTGAAAGGCCGTTTCAACAAGGATTGACTTTTCGGATTGTGCATTAAACTCTTTTTGAACATAAAAGACATCGTCATAAAGGACATTCTGCCCATGATTCAAAAATTTAATATATGAGACAATTCCGCCCTCAAAATAAAAAGAATATGATGGAACAATATCCGTTCCGTCTTTTGCCTTTAATTCATTCCGTCTATCTTCAATGCGAATACGAATGCCCTTTGTAAGATAGGATTGCTGACGAAGATGCGAAATAATTCGCTGGACATCAAACGGCGGAATAGTTTTTTCTTTGCCTTCTCCGGCTCCAAAAATATCCGGATCGGGCGAAAATGTTATGGAAGTGCCACTATGCACGCACTTTCCGCCTTTTTTAGGCGCGCTTTTTGGCTTGCCGCGATTAAACTCTTGAGTCCATACAACGCCATCACGACATACCTCCGCCTTTAAATAATGCGAAAGCGCATTCACCACCGAAGCGCCTACTCCATGGAGTCCGCCGGATACTTTGTATCCTCCTCCTCCGAACTTACCCCCCGCATGAAGCGTGGTTAAAACTGTCTCCAGTGTAGATTTTCCCGTTTGCTTGTGTTTTTCAACTGGAATTCCGCGACCGTCGTCAACAACCTGGACATAATTATCCGGCAAAAAAATAACCCCGACGGTTTTTGCGTATCCCGCCATCGCCTCATCAATACTATTATCCACAATTTCATGAATAAGATGGTGAAGGCCGTCTGGTCCCGTTGATCCAATATACATCCCAGGGCGCTTGCGCACCGGTTCCAATCCTTCCAATACCTGTATATCTTCTGCGGTATAGGAACCCTCTTTTTTGGGTTTCTTTTCGTCAGCCATAAAAATAAAGTCGTTTAGGAGCGTTTATAGTATCATAGAGCGACTTGGGATGCCAGCGAAAAAACTTGCTTTGTTTAAATATTTTTGCGATAACAATGAAGAGTGCGAAATATAACTGGGTACAATTTTGTGTCGTCGCTCTGTCGATATGAAAACTTCTGTTTTCATATCTTCCTAGCTAGCCACAATAAAAACCTCATGAGACGAAACATCACAGGTTCTTATAGGAGGACGATTGATGGCGATTTATTTTGTTGTTGGCTGGATGTTCTTTGTAATAGCGTTAGCAATATTCCTTATCGTGCAAAACGATACTGATTTCTGACGATTCTTCGAAAGAAAACCCGTATAATTAAATCATATCCCGTTTACGAGGTTCAACCTCGTAAACGGGAACTCCGTCGCTTGCTTAAAAAGGCGGCTCCCGCTCTCACCAGCGGGTTTTAATTTACCTTGAACCATGACATTATTCGCCATTACCGTATCTCCCAATTTTTTTCGCGAAGCACATCTCTGATTTTTTCCATTACAACCCCGACTTCTTTGTCCTCAAGTGTCCGTTTTGGATCACGAAACACAAGCCGAAACGCCAAACTCCTCGTGCCTTGAAGAATGCCCACGCCGGCATACTCGTCAAAAAAATCAACATCTTCAAGAATCGCGCCACCGGCATTTTCAATAATTCCCTGCACTTCTTCAATTCTAACATCCGCCGCGACTATAAGCGCGATATCCCGTTCAACCGCCGGAAATTTTGGAATTTCTTGAAATTCAATTTCGCTCTCCGCGTGACGAAAAAGCGCATCTAAAAGAAATTCCGCAATAAATACCCGCCGATCAATTTTCCAGTTCTCAAGAATTGACGGGTGCGCTTCTCCAAAAACACCAATCGTTTCATCTCCAATTTTTATCTCGCCACGCCGATATGGATGCAAATGCTTCAAAAGCTGTAATTTTGGATATGCCGGTTTATCTGAAAAATCGCCGTCAAACCAATAATCATCAATGCCGAGAGAGTCCATAATCTCGCTCACCGAACCCTTCAGAGTGTAAAATCCCTCCTTTCCGTCATTCTTAATTTTTCGCGTGTCTTTAGCAGAAAGAATCGTAAGATACTCCTGCTCATTGACCGGAGTGTCTGCTCCGGCACCATGAATATGCAAAAACCCCTTATCAATGGAAAAAATATCAATATCATTGCGCTCGTTTTCTCCCGCGACAAAACGGAAAAAATTCTCGTATGGCTCGCGCACAAGATATGAAAGATCCGGCGAGATTGGATTTTCAAGCGCAATATACTCATCAATCCGAAGAGCGTTCTTTTTTATATCCCGCTCGCCGACAAACGCATAGCGATAAATTTCCGTGAAACAAAGACGGATTAAAGTTTTCCGAAGAAGCGCGCGCCATTCCAATGCATCATTCTTTACGGCTGGAATGAAAACGCGCGGAAGCTCTTCAAGAATCCGTTCATACCCAATCATTCGTACCACTTCTTCTATAAGATCCTCCTCAATAGCAATGTCTCTGCGAAACGGCGGTGGCGATACGCGAAACACGGTACCCGATCCAGTCACCGCACAGCCAACGCGAAGAAGCAAAGATTTATATAATGCGGGTTTTAACGAAAGTCCGGAAAGTGCGTTTGCATACGCGCTATGGAAAAGAATTGCCGATACTTTTTCTTTTTTCGGATAGACATCATACGCACCCTTCAAACATTCGCCTCCAGCCACCCTTTGGATTACAGCGGCGAGCCGTTCCATTGCAAAAAACGCAAAATCAGGATGAAGATTATGTTCAAAACGACACGAAGAATCGGTTTTAATTCCCGTCCGCGCGCCAGTCGCGCGAACCGCGTAACCTTCAAAATTCGCGCTTTCAAGGATAATGTGTTTTGTGTTTACATCAACCTCGGCTTTATCTCCTCCTTTAATGCCCGCAATCGCCAGCGGGGCTTTCGTATCGGCAATCACCAGATCGTTGGGCATGAAAACAACATCTTGATTGTCTAAAGTTTTCATGCGCTCGCCTTGTTTGGCACGGCGAACAATAATTTTCCTTCCTTCAAGCTTATCGAGATCAAAAATATGGGTTGGCTGTCCGGTTTCGAGCATCACATAGTTGGTGGCATCAACGATATTATTTATCGGACGAAATCCGCACGAAACAAGTTTTTGCTTCATCCATTCCGGAGATTCGGCAATACGGACATTTTCTATGATCCGACCAACATATCTTTTGCACTTTTCTGTATCATCAATACGAACGGAAAGAACAGACGATGTTTTTTTCTTTGACTCCTTTAATTTTAAATTTTTAATTTTAAATTTTAAATTTTGCAATGTTGCAATCTCCCGCGCCATTCCCATATGCCCTACCGCGTCAGGCACGCGATTAGGGGGAAGCTTTATTTCAAGCACCCAATCAGTACCAATTTTTTCTATGCCCTCTATCTCAAAAGCGCGCGCCGTTAAAAACTCCGCCAATTTTTCCGGCGACTCTTTAATCGCAATAAATTCTTTGAGCCAATTATATGAAAACTTCATATTACTTTTCCTTGCCCTTACGCGCTTTCTTTTGATCTATCTCTTCTTGAAGCAATCGTACCGCGAGCTTATTCCCTATAAACGCCGAAAAACCATGCCGTGAATCTTCTATGCTCACAAAATTAAACTGCTTGCGATAGCGCGCATATTCTTCTTTTGTAATGGTATTATCAAGATATTTTTCATAAATTTGTGCGTCTTCTTCGGTGAGTTCGTTCGGATTAATACCCTGAAAATGAGCTGATCCGTGTTCTCCGCGAAGAAGAGCGCCTTCTTCTGCGCATTTTAATTCCCGCATTTTATTGCGAAATACTTCTAAATTTTCTGAATTATTTTCTCCGTTGTTAGGAAGTTCGCTCATATCTAAAATTGTTTTAAAAATCTCATATCACCGCTGTGAAACAGGCGAATATCCGGAATTTTATACTTCATCATCGCGAGGCGATCAATCGCCATCCCAAACGCAAATCCCTGCACCTCGGCTGAATTGTATCCTGATGCCTTAAATACATTCGGATGCACCATGCCCGCGCCCAAAATT
>CAYIPF010000003.1:0-30301 GCA_964365285.1 uncultured Candidatus Saccharibacteria bacterium
CCCGGACGAATACCCAAAATAAACCCGCCCTGCTTCTGAATGTTGTCGGCGATTTGTTGAGGATCAAATGTAACAAAAGTGTAGAAAAAAGTGAAAATAAATACAAGAAGAAAATACGCAATGGTATAAAAAATCTGATTATTGAATAATGAAACGAGAAATTGCGCAATGCCATGAATAATCGGATTTCCCGCATTAATAAGAAAATTCCCAATCATTCCTGGAAACAAAAGAATTGAAACCGCAAAAATAATCGGGATAACGCCCGCCTGATTCACGCGAAGAGGCAGGTGCGTTTGCACACCTCCAAAAACGCGGTTCCCCCTAATACGACGCGCATAGGAAACTGGAATATTGCGCTGACCATCGGTAATAAACACAACAGCCGCAACAACGATCAAAGAAACGGCAACAAATCCAAGATACGCGGGAAGCTGTGCCGGATCATAGGTTGCGAGCGCTTGCTGAATGCCAGCTGGAATACTCGAAACAATGCCGGCAAAGATAATAAGCGAAAGACCGTTCCCAATATTCTGCTCAGAGATAACTTCGCCCATCCACATAAGAAGCATTGAACCCGCGGTTGCCACAATCATGCTCGTAACATAATCAAAAAACGAGAGATTGGGAAGAATATTCTGATTCGCTAAAATAATGAGAAGTCCATAGGATTGAACGAGGGCTAATGGCACGGTAAGATATCGCGCATATTGATTAAAACGGCGACGACCAACCTCGCCCTCTTCCTGATACATTTCCTTAAACCGCGGAAAAATCATCGTCAAAAGCTGCATAATGATTGATCCGGTAATATATGGACCGACGCCGAGCATCGCGATTGAAAGATTGTCCAAAGCGCCTCCCGAAAAAATATTTAAAAGTCCAAAAAACTGATTCCCTTCCAAAAACGCCTTTAATTGAACGGCGTCAACACCGGGAATCGGAATTGCCGCGCCCAAACGAAAAAGAACAAACATCCCGGCAACAAACACAATCTTTTTTCGAAGCTCTGTGATTGTGAAAAGTAGAAAAAATTTTTTAAAAACGTCCATTGAATATTAGACCTACTGCGTAATTATTTTCGTCACGAAAATAATTACGCAGTAGGTCTATTAATATTATGTGTGATACTAAACGCTATTGCAAAATGTTGGTCTTTTACTACTCGATTCCTGATTCTTGCTTCTTACTTAATCGTTCCGCCCGCTTTGAGAATTTTTTCGCGAGCAGAACGGGAAACACCAACACCCTGAAACACAAATTTTTTATCGATAGCGCCATCGCTCAAAATTTTAACAGTATACTGAGGGCTCCGTGTCTTCGGCACAAGCCCACGCTTCCGAAGCGTCTCGATACTCACCGTCTCTCCAGCCTGAAAATATTTTTTTATAAAACTCAAATCAAAAACGAATGCTGCTGGAGCAAAGCTCTTAAAACTATGTTTTCCGCGACCGCGAAGTTTTGGGATTTTTTTCAAAACATCGCGAATCTCTGGACGGATTTTATGCCCGGACCGAGCGCGTTGCCCTTTCGTTCCTCGACCCGCCGTCGTACCGCGTTTTCCGCCACGACCAACGCGCTTGCCCTGTTTTCGTTTTGTTTTTGGTTGTAATGTGTGAAGTTGCACCATGCATAGCTTTTAGCTGGTAGCTGTTAGCTGTTAGAAGTTTTAAATTTCTATAAGCTATACGCTATACGCTATAAGCTGTTCTTAAGGTTTTAGCATTGAAAGCGCTCGGAGTGCCACCGCGGCATTATTTAATTTATTTGGCGTTCGTGAAAGAATTTTTGCGGTTAGATTTTTAATTCCGGCAAGATCGGCAATCGCCCGAAGAGGACCACCGGCAATAACACCACGCCCCGCACGCGCCGGCTTTAATACGATTTTAGCGCTTCCACATTTTGCGTATACCTCATGAGCGATTGATCCGTTTTTTTGGAGGGGAATCATAATCACGCTCTTTCGCGCCTTCTGAACCGCTTTTTCGACTGCCTGCGATACATCTTGCCCCTTTGCAGTTGCTAAACCGCACATTCCTTTGCGATTTCCAATAACAACCGTTGCACGAAAACTAAAACGCCGTCCGCCGGAAACAACACGGGCAACACGCCGAATATCCAAGACCTTTTGGTCAAAATCTTTTTTTTCTTTTGGTTTACCGTAATGCGGTCGTGCCATTGTTTAGGGTATAGGGCTTAGAGGGTAGTGTTTTCCGCCAGAGGCGGAATGGTTTGGGTGATTGCTATCCACTATTGGCTATACGATATTCTTAAAACTTTAATCCTCCCTTTCGCGCTCCATCCGCAACTGCTTTTATAATACCATGATACCGGTATCCCCCTCGATCAAACACGACGCGAGAAATTTTTAATGCCTTCGCCCGCTTCGCCAGTCCTTCGCCAACGAAAAACGCGCGCGCTGATCGTTTGAGCTTTGCCAACGATTCGTTCTTTTCGTTTTTTCGCCGAAGATCATCAGCACACGCGAGCGTTCTTCCTATAGAGTCGTCGATAAGCTGTGCGCATATATGCCGATTTGAACGAAAAACAGAAAGACGCGGAACTGCCGTTGTTCCGGATATCTTTCCCCGAACTCTTGTGTGGCGCGCAACGCGCAATGCTGTTCGTTTCACCTCGCATAACTGTTAGCTGATAGCTGATAGAAGTTTTGAATTTCTATAAACTACAAGCTATAAGCTGTTTAAGTCGTTGATCCGACGGCTTTTTTGCCCGCTTTAATTTTAATAATTTCACCAACAAAACGAATCCCCTTTCCTTTATATGGTTCTGGCTTTTTTAATGCGCGAATTTTTGCGGCGGTCTCGCCGACTACCGCTTTATCAATGCCCGAAATCGTAATTAAATTCTTTTCGATTTTTGCCGTAATACCGGCAGGAAGCGGGAATTCAATCGGATGCGAAAACCCTAAAGCGAATAAAATTGAAGATCCCTTCACCTCGCCCTTATAACCAATCCCTTCTATTTGGAGCTTTTTTTCAAAACCATCAACAACTCCATATACCGCATTTGCAAAAAGTGCCCGTGCCAAACCCCATAAGGCTCCGGCTGTTTTAGTTTTTCGAATTGGCGCTAATGTAATTTCTGATCCAGAAACAGCGACGCCAATTCCAGAAATCAAGCTCGTGTGAAGCTCGCCCTTTGGACCTTTAATCAAAAAGGTTCCGTCACAAAGATCCGTGACCGTTACCCCATTTGGTATTACTATTGGTTTTTTACCGATTCTGCTCACTGTCCGTAAGCGTACAGCGTATAGCGTATAGCGTTTAGAAATTTTCTATACGCTATACGCTATACGCTATACGCTATTAATTACCATACCTCCGCAATAATTTCACCGCCAATGCCCGCCTTTCGAGCGGCGCCGTCGGTCAAGATTCCATTCGAAGTTGAAACAATCGCGATGCCACGACCATTTCGCACCGGAAACAAATCGGCCACTTTGATATATGCACGGCGACTTACTTTCGACATCCGTTTAATATCCTGCATCACCGGCTCTCCATCTTTATAGGCAATAACGGCCTCAATGCTCTTTGCCATTCGCGTGCCAATTTTGCGGGTTTTTCTTTGAACGTCTTCAAGGTATCCCTTCTGCATAAGCACCATAGCAATTTGAAATTTTATCTCTGAATGAGGAATAGAAACGCTTTTCTTTTGAGCGCGGACGGCATTCTTTATTCGAATAAGCATGTCTGCAATTGGATCCATAATTTTGATATTAGACCTACTGCGTAATTATTTTCGTCACGCAGTAGGTCTATCGATGTTTCGAATTTACCAGCTTGATTTGCGAATGCCCGGAATTTCCCCTTTGTTTGCAAGTTCGCGGAAACAGATGCGGCACAAATCAAACATTCTCATATACCCGCGTTTTCTCCCGCAACGAAAACAGCGCCTCACGATGCGAGAAGTAAACTTGGGCTTTTTCTTTGATCGTGCAATTGTTGATACTTTTGACATTCTTCATTGAAACGCGATGCACGAGATTTCCTTGTCCCGTGTGGCTCGCCTCTTGTTACTTGTCGCTACCGACATCTTGAATTGGAAGTCCGAGTCCTTTGAGCAACGCAATCCCATGGGCACGATTTCGTGCGGTTGTTGTTATTGTCACCTCAAAACCAAAAATGGATCGGACATCTTCACCGATCAGTTCAGGAAATACAATATGCTCTTTTATCCCTATCGTCAAATTTCCGCTCGTATCAAATGATTTTTCTGAAATACCTCGAAAATCGCGCGTACGAGGGAGTGTTACGCATATAAAACGATCAAGAAAATCATACATTCGTTTTCCCCGAAGCGTTACTGAATATCCAATTACCATTCCGATGCGAGTCTTAAACGACGCAATTGCTTTCTTTGTTTTTCGTGAAATTGTCTTCTGGCCAGTAATCAAACCCAATACACGGCGAATCTCCTCTAATTGTTTCTCATCCTTGATACGCCCAACGCCAACATTCACAGAAACCTTGCTAACTCGAGGGACTGAAAGCGCATTTTTAAAACCAAACGCTTTTTGCATTTCTGGAACTACTTTTTTACTATAGTGTTCAAAAATATTCATAGTCGTTCAATGATTATTACCTAGCGAAGATCGGGAAGCGGATACAGCAGTATGCGGTTCCGAGCGAATGCGATGACCGAGCGCGAATGCGATGACCGAACGAGAGTGAGGAAATACTGAAGCCAGCAGGCTGAATGTAGGAAATACTAAGGCTAGCAAGCCGAATGTACGGGAACAAAGGCCGATACCGCGCGGTCTCTGCCGCGCGTTTGTACGAGCGAAGCGAGTTCCAACGATACCTCGGGGCTTTGCCACGAGGAGCTTTATTTCATATCGATACGACTCGCGCATTTCTTGCATGTGCGACTCTTTTTTCCGTCATAGAGCGCGTATCCTACACGAACCGCTTTTCCGCACTTCGAACATATAAGCTTAACCGCGGACACGGAAATCGGAGAAGGCACATGAATAACCTCTCCCTTTTTACCCTGTGATCGAGCGCGCTTATGTTTTGCGTGAACAATACCATCAACAAACAATTTCTGTGTTGCCGGAAAAACGCGAAGAACTTTTCCGCGTTTCATGCGGTCTTTTCCTGCGATAATTATGACTGTGTCACCTTTCTTAATTTTCATTGTTTGGGTAGAGGATGTGGCATAGAGTATAGAATTTTCCGTTTCCTTTTTCTGTTTCCTGTTGGCTATTCCCCATGCCCCATTGGCTCTACATATTTATACAACTTCCGGCGCTAATGAAGCGATTTTTATATATCCCCGTTCGCGAACTTCGCGCGCGACCGGACCAAAAATACGCCCGCCCTTCGGTTCCAATCCATCAACAACAACTGCGGCATTATCATCAAACCGAATGTATGTTCCGTCCTTACGGCGATATGCGGCTCGCTGACGAACAATAACAGCTTTCACAACATCTTTCTTTTTAATCGCCTTACGGGGTTCGGCAATCTTGACCGACGCGACAACCACATCTCCAAGCATCGCATAACGCCTTTTGGATCCGCCCAAAACTTTAATAACCTGAAGCTTCTTTGCTCCGGCATTATCGGCAACGCGCAACATTGAACGAGGTTGAATCATGTGGAAAAGATTAGTATATAAGGAATAGGGTTTTCCGCCAGAGGCGGATCCGCACCGGCGGAAAGGTTTGGGTGATTGCTATACCCTATTGGCTATTCTTCAGAAATGCCATCATTAATAATACCATCATCGGTGCTGGATCGCTTAATCAATTTTATAACACTCCATCGTTTCGTGCGAGAAAGAGGACGGGTCTCCTTAAGCGCCACAACATCGCCGATTTTGCATGTTCCCTCTTCGTCATGCGCTTTGTAGCGCTTGGAAACCTTATACTGTTTTCGGTATTTCGAATGCATCTTTAAAGAGTCGACTCGTACCACGACTGTTTTCTGCATTTTATTTGAAACAATGATTCCTATAAATTTTTTCATTTTTCAGAAATTATATATGTACGCCCCGAAGATATGTGCGAATACGAGCGATGTCCTTGCGAAGCGCTCCAATTTCATGATTATTTTTCAATTTCCCTTGGGCGCGAAGGAAAAGAAGCTCCGAGATACGAGTTTGCTTTTCATTCAGTAGTCCGCTCACCTCAAAATAATTTTTTCCTGCGCAATCGCTATATTTCATGCTGCTGTGATTAAAAATTACTTTTCAATATACCGTGTTTTAATAGGAAGCTTGTGAGACGCGAGCCGCAACGCCTCCCGCGCGAGTTCTCGCGAAACACCTTCAATTTCAAATAAAATCCTTCCGATTTTCACGGGAACAACATACCCGACAACCGCACCCTTTCCACCACCCATGGTAACTTCTGCCGGCTTCTGCGTAATCGGTTTATCCGGAAAAATACGAATCCATATCTTACCGCCGCGTTTTAGGTGATGTGTAATCGCCCGACGGCACGCCTCAATCTGACGGCTGTTGATCCACGCCTCCTCTTCTGCCTTAAGGCCGTATGTTCCGAACGCGAGCTCCGTTCCGCGCGTTTCAATGCGGGATCCTCCACGACCCTTTTGCCATTTACGGTGTTTTACTTTTTTTGGTTGAAGCATTTTAAATATTAGACCTACTGCGTAATTATTTTCGTCACGAAAATAATTACGCAGTAGGTCTACTTAACTTTTGTTTTTGCGTCAGCAAAAACATCTCCCTTATACAACCATACTTTAACGCCAATAATTCCATACGCGGTCTGCGCCCGCGTTTCAGCGTAATCAATATCAGCCCGAATTGTCTGTAATGGAATCCTGCCCTTTTTCAGCCATTCATACCGCGCCATTTCTGCTCCATCCAAACGCCCCTTCAAAGAAACTTTTACCCCCTGAATTTCCTTTCGAGAACTCATCCGTTCAATTGACTGCTTCAAAACTCGACGAAACGGCAATCGTTTCTCAAGCTCTTCAACAATAAGCTCCGCATTAATCGCAGCACTCAAATCAGGATCAGAAACCTCCAAGATAGAAAGTTTTATATTCTGTTTTTCAAGCTTCTTGCCAAGCTTTAATTCATGCTTCCACACTGAACGAAGTTTTTTCTCAATCTCAGACTTTAACGCTTCGGCGCCGTCACCTCCACGGCCAATAATAAGTCCGGGACGGCTTGTCTTTAAAATAAAATGGACGGTATTTGGTGAGCGCTCAACTTCAACGCTCTCAATGTGTATCTTTTTTAATTTCTTCTGAAGCCATTCGCGAACAAGCGTATCCTCGCGAAGATAATCTTTGAATTTTTTTAAATTAAACCAGCGCGATTTCCAGGGTCGCAATTGAACGAGGCGAAAACTGTATGGATGTACGCGATGAGTCATGGAAATAGCCTTTAGCTTTTTCCGTCAGAGGCGGATGTGCCTCTGACGGAAGCGTTTTTAATTTTATTTTTATCGTTTATTTTCCGTTCAGAAAGCGTGATGACAACATGGCTCGTGCGCTTTTTAATCTGCGCCGCTCTACCCATAGCGCGCGGCATAAACCTCTTATATGTCGGTCCCTGATTTACAATTGCTGATTGTACATACAAATTATCTTTCTTCAAGTGAAAATTATGCTCAGCATTTGCAACTGCCGATTTTAAAAGCTTGGAAATCGGATCTGCGGCATGTTTTGTTGCAAAACGAAGTTCATCAAGAGCTTTTTCAATTGGCATGCCCATAATAAGGCTCGTCAATAAACGGACCTTTCGCGGTGACATTCTCAACTGATTCAAACGGGCAATGATATTCATTATATTGGCAGGGTTTTCCGCCAGAGGCGGATCCGCACCGGCGGAAGGGTTAGGGTTGCTATACTCTATTGGCTATACGATAATTACTTCTTCTCTGGCGCCGGTGAAGCGACTTTTTGTTCCGCCGCTTTCGCGCTTTCTGCCGCCTTAAGCTCAAGCTCCTTTTGCATTTTCCCTCCATGACGGACGAACTTTCTCGTTGGAGAAAATTCTCCCAATTTCATTCCAACCATCTCTTCCATAATAAAAACTTGATTAAAAATTTTTCCATTATGAACACCGATCGTAAAACCAACCATTTCAGGAGTAATCGTCGCGCGGCGCGACCATGTATTTACGACGGTTTTTGAACCGCGCATAACTCGAGAAAGCTTCTCCAAAAGCCTCTCATCAACATATGGTCCTTTTTTTAAACTTCGTGTCATTGTTTATGGTATAGGGTTTAGGTTGGTAGGGTTTTCCGCCAGAGGCGGATCCGCACCGGCGGAAAGGTTTGGGTGATTGCTACACCCTATTGGCTATACGATAAGCTATTAGACCTACTATTTGCTTTCGCGCGTTCCTTTACGCCGCTGAATAATAAAAATATTCGACTTTTTTTTCTTTCCGCGGGTTTTAACGCCACGAGCAATCTTGCCCCATGGAGTTTTTGGAGCTGAAAGCCCTAAAAGCGTTCGTCCTTCGCCGCCACCGTGCGGATGATCTACCGGATTCATTGCTGTTCCTCGAACGCGCGGACGAACGCCCAGATGACGCATCCTCCCCGCCTTACCCAAGCGAACAAATTGATGTTCTGGATTTGAAACAGACCCCAACGAAGCCCAATTACCGGAATGAATTTTTCGGATTTCTCCCGATGGAAGCTTGAGCGTCGTGTATGCGTCTTCCTGGGCAATAATTTCTGCCGAAGATCCGGCAGAACGAACAAGCGCGGCGCCCTTCCCTCTAATCAACTCGACATTATATACTTTCGCTCCAACAAAAATATTTTTTAAAACCATGCGGTTTCCTGATTCAGTAGGAACTTTTTCCCCGGTAATAATTTCCCGTCCAACTGATACTCCCGCAGGAACCAAAATGTAGCGCTTTTCTCCGTCTTTGTAAACAACGAGCGCGATAAAGCCCGTGCGATTCGGATCATACTCAACAGAAACGACCGTACCCGGAATACCGATTTTATCGTACAAAAAATCAACGGCGCGCCAACGGCGCTTTACTCCGCCCCCTGTATGCCGAGCCGTAATCCGTCCGTACGCATTTCTGCCGGAACCGCGACGAAAACCGCTCGTTAACGATTTTTCAGGAGTACTCACGGTTAAGTACTCTTTATAATTAATCGCTAATCTATTTCGTTGTCCTGCGGTTGTTGGTTTAATGTGTTTCATTGTTTAAGTTGGTGGATGGGGTGTATAGTATAGAATTTTCTGTTTCCTATTGGCTATACCCTATTGGATCTAGATCTACTGCGTAATTATTTATCCCTTAATAGTTTCGCCCTTCCGAAGGGTTACCATCGCTTTTCGCCAGTCAGATGTCCTCCCCCGACTGCGGGCGACAATAACCATTTTTCCTCGCGCATTTACAACACGAACTCCCGCAACATGAACACCATACATTTTCTCAATCGCTCGTAAAATTTGAGGTTTTGTCGCGTGCCGTGAAACTTTAAAAACATATGTTCCTTTTTCAGAAAGTGTCATTGCCTTTTCAGTAACATGCATAGCAAGTACAATGCCCATTTCATCGCCGTGCACGCTCTCATTCGATCGAACTGAGTCCGTTCGTGCTGTGCGCACATCAATATTCTTTTTTTGAGAAAAAAACGCCATAATAAAAAATTATTTCTTAGATGCAACCAATGATTTCTCCAAAACAGAAATCGCATCTTTTGGAATAATCACGAATTTATGCGCCAAAAGATCGATGACCTGAAGCATTCGAGCGTCCTTCACATCAACAAACGAACAATTACGCACCGCGCGAACTGCGTTTATGTTCCGCTCTGGAAGCATGAGAATGACCCTTCCTCCCCGCGCGCCAATGTTCGAAAAATCCTTCGTAAAAATTTTTAAAAATTCAGCAATGTACTTTGTTTTGTGAGTATCAAATACCGCTTCATCAAGAAACACGATTTCGTTGTCGCGAAATTTTGCTGAAAGCACCGTCACAATCGCCTTCTGTCCCATTTTTCTGTTGATCTTTCTGGCAAATATTTTTTCGGTCGTAGGTCCGTGAGCGACTCCGCCACCAACCCAAATTGGCGAACGAGTAGAGCCATGCCGTGCTCGACCAGTGCCCTTTTGTTTCCACGGTTTCTTGCCTCCTCCAGAAACCTCGCCTCGCGTCTTTACTCGCGCCAAAGGAACGCGCTGATTTGCTCGTTCAGATTCTAAAACCTGGTGAACGAGGTCGGAATTCCAACGGACGCCAAAAAGCGCTTCAGGTACAACAAATGGCGACGGTTTTTTTTCAGATTTTGAATATAGTATTGCGTCCATAATTAGATCTACTGCGTAATTATTTTCGTCACGAAATCTTAAAATTATGAGCGAAACGAAGTTAAAAAAAGCGAGCAATATAGGAGTATCTTGTGAGATTTTTTTGACGAGTTGCAGCCATAATTTTAAGATTGCAGTAGAAAAATAATTACGCAGTAGGTCTATTACATTCCTCGAATTTCTAAAAGCCCGCCGGGAATTCCCGGAACCGCGCCATTTACAATCAGTATGTTTTTTTCAACATCAATGGCTACAACTTTTAATCGCTGAATCGTCACCCGTTCACCGCCCATTCGCCCTCCCATGCGCATACCACTCGGTACGCGCGTGCGAAGCCCCCCGCCAATGCTCCCCGGCTCGCGTTTTGCGTGTTTGGTACCGTGAGTCGAGTTATGCCCACGAAAACCGTGCCTCTTTACAACGCCCTGAAATCCCTTTGCTTTCGTCGTACCAGAAACCTTTACAATCTCTCCTTCTTTAAAAATCGATACATCAATCGTTGAACCAACATCGGGCAATTCGCTTTTTTTCGTTGGACGCAATTCACGAACGAAGCGAAACGCCCCCAAATCTCCAAAATGCTTCCGCTGAGGCTTTGCGATATTCTTTTTATTGCGCGCTCCAAACCCAACCTGTACCGCTTCATATCCGTCTTTTTCTGGCGTTCGCTTCTGAATCACCGTTACTGGACCAGCCTCAATAAAGGTAACGGGAACAACCAATCCGTGAGAATCAAAAATCTGCGACATTCCAATCTTTTTTCCAAGAATCATTTTTATAGCCATAATTTCTAAAAAATTTTCGTTGAAATCCGATCAAACAAAAAACCGAGTATCCACCCGGCATTATGCATCACGCAAACACACGCCACGAGAGGGGCTACTTCAAAATAACGGCAGCTTAATTTTCTATAGAGGTACCATGATCAAAAATCATTGAACGATTCAAAGCAATTCTCTCCCGAGTCGCTCAGTTTCCCACGCGTCAAAGAGACGCGAAGGATGCTGAAATACCCGCTTACATAAGACTTACACACACAACTAAGAAATGCGCTAAATGCGTAAGTCATATTACATTTTAATTTCAATATCAACGCCCGCCGGAAGATTCAAATTCATCAGAGCGTCAATTGTCTTGGGGGTAAGATTAAAAATATCAAGAAGCCGTTTATGAACGCGCATCTCGAACTGCTCTCGCGCATCCTTCTTCACAAATGTCGAACGGTTCACGGTGTATTTATGAATCTCAATAGGAAGAGGAACCGGACCCACAACTTCCGCGCCGTACTTGCGGGCGGTATCAACAATCTGCCGAACAGAGTTGTCGATAATTTTGCTGTCATATGCCCGCACCTTGACGCGAAGCCGCTGTTTTACTTCTTCTTGCTGTTTGGTAACCATATTGAATCAAAAGAACTAAAAAACTAAATGAATGAATTTAAGCAATAATCTTGGTAACAACTCCCGCACCGACTGTTTTTCCGCCCTCGCGAATTGCGAATCGCTGTTTTTCTTCAAGGGCGACGGGAACAATTAATTTGACCTTTAATTTAATAGTGTCTCCGGGAATAACCATTTCTGTTCCTTCTGGAAGCGTAACCTCGCCGGTCACATCGGTCGTACGGATATAAAACTGCGGTTTATATCCGGCAAAGAACGGCGTATGGCGCCCTCCTTCTTCCTTGGTAAGAATATATACTTCGGTATCAAATTCAGTATGTGGCTTTACTGATCCAATTTTTGCCAAAACCTGTCCGCGCTCAACATCTTCTTTCTTGAGTCCACGAAGAAGAAGTCCCGCGTTATCTCCGGCCATTCCTTCGTCCAATGACTTGTTGAACATTTCTATACCGGTGACAATCGTCTTTTGTGTTACGCGAATACCGACAATTTCGATTTCGTCATTTACCTTGATAAGCCCTCGTTCAATGCGCCCCGTGACAACAGTGCCACGGCCTTCAATTGAAAACACATCTTCAACCGGCATAAGAAACGGCTTATCGGTCTCGCGAACCGGCTCAGGCACATACTCATCTACCGCCTGAACAAGATCAAGAATCGGCTTACACCATGGATCATCGAGTGAACTCGCCTCAAGAGCTTTCAATGCGGAACCGCGAATAACGGGGGTTGCGTCTCCAGGAAAATCGTATTTTTTCAAAAGCTCGCGCACCTCAACCTCAACCAAATCAATAAGTTCTTTATCCTCAACCATATCCACTTTATTCAAAAAAACGACAAGAGACGGCACGCCGACTTGACGAGCGAGAAGTATGTGTTCGCGTGTCTGGGGCATTGGACCATCAACCGCGGACACGACAAGAATAGCGCCATCCATCTGTGCGGCTCCGGTAATCATGTTTTTGATATAATCAGCGTGACCGGGAGCATCAATGTGCGCGTAATGCCGTTTTTCTGATTCGTATTCAGAATGATGAAGGGCGATAGTAATACCGCGCTTTTTTTCTTCCGGAGCGCAGTCAATCTGATCAACCGACTCAACGCGAGACGGAAGACCCTTTAAATGCAAAACTTTTGTGATTGCCGCCGTAAGCGTGGTCTTTCCATGATCAACATGACCAATGGTCCCTATATTCAAATGCGGTTTTGTTCTTTGAAACTTATCTGCCATATACGAGTTCTCTTCCGCCAATTAAACCAGTGCGGAAGCAAAAATTATTAATAATTGTTTGTTATTTCTACTATTTTTATATGTTTTGCGCAAATATAACTGGGTACAATTTTCCCGTCGCTTGCTCGGAATCGTACACTACTGTGTCCGCTTCCCGATCTTCGCTAGGTAATAAAGCGCAAAACAACACAAAAAGTATACTATATGATTCTAAAAAAACAGTCAATGGCATACGAGCACGAGCGCAAAGTGAACGGTCCCATGTTTCTTGTCACTATGCGTGCATTTTTTATAGTGGAAGATCTTCAAGTCGTATGTGTTCGCTCTTTTTTTCAAAATTTTCTTCATTTTTTTGAGACACAAAGCCCCTCATCTCCGCTTGTCGTACACGCTCCCGTTCTGCGTCAAAAGACGCGGCAACAATATCAAAATCTCCGTCTCTATCGCGCACCACGCCTCCATGAATAAGCCGTTCGTATTCTTGAACGCTCAAAACCACAAGCGCGGGCTCTCCGTCCTCAATGACGAAAGTTTTTCCGCCGTCATACCGCATAAGTTGTTTAATCCGTTTCCAGTCCATATTACTTTTTCGTTTTTCCTTCAATAATCTGTTCAGCGACATTTCGTGGAACTTCTTTATAACTCGCAAATTCCATATTGAAATTTGCGCGCCCTTCCGTCATGGAACGAAGCGATGTCGCGTATCCGAACATTTCGGCAAGCGGAACAGTGCCAATTATTTCTTTAATGCCAAATCCTCGATCAGAAATTTTTTCAATTTTTCCGCGCTTGGAATTAAAATCGCCCGTTACTTCACCTAAAAATTTCTCAGGAGCGATAACAACGACGTTCATAATCGGCTCTAAAAGAACCAATTTTGCCCTCTTTGTCGCTTCTTGTACAGCAAGAGAACCGGCAATCTTGAACGCGGATTCGCTTGAATCAACCTCGTGATACGAACCGTAAAAAAGCTCGACTTTAACATCAACAACCGGAAACCCCGCGAGAATCCCCCGATCAAGCGCCTCTTCAATTCCTTTCTCGATTGCAGGAATAAATTCACGGGGAATGACACCTCCTTTAATTTCATCGACAAATTCAAACCCCTTGCCCTGTTCCATCGGTTCAACGCGAATCTGTACGTGCCCGTATTGACCGCGCCCGCCGGATTGACGAATATACTTTCCCTCGGCTTCCGCCTTTCCTTTAATCGTTTCGCGATATGCAACCTGCGGACGACCGACATTCGCCTCAACGCCGAACTCCCGCTTCATCCGTTCAACGAGAATTTCCAAATGAAGCTCGCCCATGCCGGAAATAAGAGTGTCTCCAGTTTCAGCATCCCCCTTAATGCGAAATGTCGGATCCTCATCCGAAAGCCGTTTTAATGCAAGACCCATTTTTTCTTGGTCTGCTTTTGTCTTTGGCTCAATCTTCAACGAAACAACCGGCTCAGGAAATATTATTTTTTCAAGCGTAATTGGTTTTTCCGGATCACACAAAGTGTCCCCCGTATGCGTATCTTTAAGACCGATAATCGCGCCGATATTTCCAGATCGAATTTCTTTTAGATCCTCGCGATGATTGGCGTGCATGCGAAGAATGCGCCCGACTCGCTCCTGTTTACCGCTTACGGAATTTAATACATACGATCCGGCATTAAGAGTTCCTGAATACACGCGAAAATAGGTAAGCTGGCCGACGAACGGATCCGACTGGAGCTTGAACGCCAACGCAGAAAACGGCTCTTCATCAATGAGCTTTCGTTCCATTTCCGCTCCAGAATCGGGATCAACGCCTTTAACGGATACCAAATCCGCGGGAGAAGGCAAAAAATCAATAACACCGTCCAAAAAAAGCTGAACTCCTTTATTTTTAAGAGATGAACCCGTATATACGGGAACAAGTTTATATGCAAGCGTCGATTTGCGCAGTGATGTTCGAATTTCTTCGACGGTAAAAACGCCACCTTCGAGATATTTTTCAGCAAGATTATCATCTGCGTCTGCGATCTTCTCGATGAGTTTTGCGCGCCATTCTTCCGCTCGCGTCCGCTCGGAATCCGGAATTTCCGCATAACTTAATTTTTCGCCTTTCTCGCCTTCAAACACAACTATTTTCATCAAAATAAGATCTATGAGTCCGCTAAAATTCGCTTCTATGCCGATTGGAATAACAACGGGAATTGCGTTTGGAGTAAGCCGTTCGAGAATGGATTGGTATGAATGTTCAAATGACGCGCCCATACGATCGAGCTTATTAATAAAACAAAGGCGCGGAACCTTATATTCATCGGCATAACGCCAGTTTGTTTCTGATTGCGGTTCAACCCCCGCAACACCATCAAAGACAACGACCGCGCCGTCCAGCACGCGCAAAGAGCGCTTCACTTCAACGGTAAAATCAATGTGTCCTGGCGTATCAATAATATTAATGCTGTGTAATTCTTCATTCTTTTTTAATCCTTCCGGATCCAAATATGAACGGCGCCAAAATGCCGTTGTCGCCGCGGAAGTAATCGTAATGCCTCGTTCCCGTTCCTGTTCCATCCAATCCATAATGGTATCGCCCTCATGAACTTCGCCAATTTTATGGGAAACGCCAGTATAAAAAAGCACCCGCTCGGTGGTGGTGGTTTTTCCCGCATCAATATGCGCTATGATGCCGATGTTTCGTATGCGTTCAATAGGGTCGGATCTCATATCTTAACGGGCAAAATGCGCGAATGCCTTATTTGCCTCCGCCATTCTGTGCGTATCCATTTTTTTCTTCATTGCGTTGCCTTCGTTTTTCGAGGCAAGAATCAATTCCTCCGCCAACCGTTTACTCATCGGCGCTCCTTTTTTAGCGCGAGAAATCGTCAAAAGCCAACGCATGGCAAGGGCCAGCTTACGCTCACCACGGACTTCATGAGGAACCTGATATGTCGCCCCCCCGATTCGTTTTGATTTTATTTCAACAAGAGGAGAAAGATTTTTAATCGCGAGATCGAAAACAACCAGCGGATCTTGTTTCGCCTTTTCTTCGATAACGGCAAAAGCGTCATACACAACCCTCCTGGCTGTAGATTTTTTGCCGTCTTTCATGACATAATTGATGAATTTTCCAAGAATAGCGTTTCCGTATTTTACATCTGGGACGCTATCGCGCTGTACTTTCTTTTTTCTTCGCACTTGATAACAGCTTTTAACTGTTAGCTGTTTAGGTGATTTTGTCTTTCCTATAAGCTATAAGCTATAAGCTACCCTTTAGCTACTTTTGGCCTCTTCGCGCCGTACTTTGATCGTTGCTGATTTCGAGTAACGCCGGCGGTATCTAAAACACCGCGAACGATATGATATCGAACCCCCGGCAAATCTTTTACACGACCCCCACGGATAACAACCACCGAGTGCTCCTGAAGATTGTGCCCCTCTCCGCCGATGTACGCGGTTACCTCCATGCTATTCGTCAAACGCACGCGGGCAACTTTTCTAAGGGCGGAGTTTGGCTTCTTCGGCGTCATGGTCGTAACCTTCACGCACACGCCCCGTTTAAAAGGCGCCGAAAAATAAATTGGCCGATTTTGCACGCTATTAAATCCCCGCTGAAGAGCGGGTGCCTTGCTTTTATATCTTGTTTTTTTGCGCCCGTATTTTACGAGCTGTGATATTGTGGGCATTGGTTAAATAAACAAAAATAGCCGTATAGGCAACAGCGCATATCCTACACAAACACATGAAAAAGCGCAAGTGCCCGTACAGTTAACCTTACGAGATTTTTCCGCCAGAGGCGGATCCGCCTCTGGCGGAAAAATCTCCCCATCTGAAAAAACCGCTAACTAAAATCCAATTCCGGTAAATATCGAAAAAATAATTTGAATAACGGGATGCAGGAGCCGAAACAAAAAGAAAATAAAAAAAAGAAGAATAATGAATCCATACTGCTCGAGAAACTCCTGAATATAACGAAATTGATACGGAAGCATTGCAAACAATACCTTCGACCCGTCAAGCGGAGGAATCGGGAGAAGATTAAAAATCGCCAACAAAATATTCAAAAAAACAATGAACGAAGCAATCGAAATAAGATTGGTGAGAAATTGGGTTGGCTCTGAAAAAAAGTACGGCACCACGCGAATAAGCGTTCCGAAAAGAAACGCGATAAGAAGATTCGAAAGCGGTCCGGCGGCTCCGACAATCGCGCTTCCCCATTTCTGGTTCCGTAAATTATATGGATTGTATGGAACTGGCTTTGCCCAACCAAAAATAAATCCACCCGTCGCAAACGAAATAATCGGAAGAATGATGGATCCGAAAAGATCAATATGAGGCAGAGGGTTTAATGTAAGCCGTCCGGCATATTTCGCAGTCCGATCCCCAAGCGCCAAAGCGGCATATCCATGAGAAATTTCGTGGATAATAACCGAAAATATAAGCATTGCGACTTGAAAGATAATATCGAGGCCTTGATTCATAAAAAAAGATATGCTACGCTCGGAAAGTTATTATTGTAGAGCAATTAAATTCTAAACATCATGAGAACTTGCGCGCTATGCGAACGGGGATCGGTCATGCAGGGCAAACACGTCCTCCTTCGCGGTCATTATAATATAACGCACATGAAAAGAACATATCCCAACTTACAATGGGTTTCTTTGCCGGGAAAACCGCGTGTAAAAGCGTGCACCCGCTGTATCAAAACTTTAACTAAGAACCTATCTCAATAGGAACTTTCCTGCTGCACCGCGCGATCTTCGACAAAAACGGACGAAGCTCTTGTCGCCTTGTCCATAGACAGGGCTTCGCGAGTTTCGTCCGTTTTTGCTTCGAAGCTGGCACGGTTCGCGACGGAGACCCAATTAAGATAGGCTCTGAAACAAAAAAGTCCCGCTCATAGCACAGAGCGGGATATTTTTACACAACTTTTATACGCACAAAATCAACGAATTGCCGGAGTCGGTGCCATATTTGCCGGCCCATTTCCGAGAACAGCATTGATGATTTCAACGAAGTATCGTCCAACACGGCCACCAAACGCTTCATATTTTGTTTTTACGCTGTTTTCCGTCTGATGCAAACGCCGCGCATCAAGAATGTAAGTTTCATCTCCAACGACAAACGCAACGAGTTTTAATTTATCCGCGACACGCGTGATTCGTTCCATTGGACGAACCGCCTCTTCATGTAGCGGATGCCCATATGTCACAGCATAGTTCAATTCTGCTTCATAGTACCGAAGATGCTCGTAGTCCTTCATTGCAAGGGTGTGCCCCCCGATTTGAAGCTCTGCCGGAGTGTCGAGATTGAGCCACCAATCTCGAAACGCGGCATACCCCTCGCTGTATTTTCCAGTATGAATGCTCTGCGCCTCTTCAGCGGAATCAGAAAAGTTTTCATATACATGTGGCATGTCAATTAAAAAATCGAACCCCCACTCTTTGTTTCGCGCGATAGAGAGAGAAACGCGCCTTCCAGCCCTCTGCTCGTCTTCTAAAAATTTTCCAAACGCGTCAAATCGTTTAATCGTTTCCGGAACTTCGTTGCGCGGAATTGGTCCCTCGATTTTGATCTCTTGCCACGCGCACCCACCAAGAAAAACAATCGCCAAAAACACATACGAATATCGCATGAAAACCTCATTTTATGTAAAAGAGCCGTAATCGTTCTAACACAAAAAATACAAAGCGCGCAAGAAAAAACCGAGTAGCGCATAAAGCGCATACCCGGTCATTTTTTAAGTTGTTTTTTCTCCATCCCCGCACTCAATGCTTGTCGTTTCCGAAATATATTTCAGATATGGCTTCAAAATCGCATTAACCTCTGCTTCGCCGACGTTTTCAGGCGCCCATGGAGCATGCGCAAAAAGAACCACAAGTCGTTCTCTAAAAGCACTGTGAATTTCCGACACCGTTATATTCTGTAAAAATTTTCTCACTGGCTTACCCGCCCCATCAGGAACAAAAAAACGCCATCCGCGCATAGTACCATCCCGCCGTTTCTGAAGAAGAAACGCACTCGGAACAAGAACGGTCTTTCCATTAACTTCTCGAATAAAACCGGCAAGAACGATAAATGTCCTGCCGTCAGGGGCGTTTGTAAAAACATTTTCAATCGCATAACTTTTCCAACCTTCTCCATATTGACGCGCCGCATCTCCAATGCACATGCCCATGTCCGCATCATAGAATATAATCTCATTATGAAGCGGAGAAAAGCCAAAAGCATCTTCGCATTTCAAAAGTTTCGCGGAAACCAAAGACGCGTTCATCAAAAAAATCAGCAAAAGCAATCCGACTCCTACAATGTATTTGGCGGTTTTCATCGTTTCCTCCTGTTGCGTACCGGCAAACGATCAGCCGCTCGCACAAAAGCGATACGGCCATCACACGAAACAAATCGAACCACATCTGCGCGTTCCATGCTTGCAACGACATCAGCGACAATGCCATGCGGATCAGATAATTCATTCTGAATATGCGCAACATGCATAGTGCCGCCGTTTTCTATCAACCGCTTGATAAGATACGCTGATAAAATTTTTTTAGAATCGACTTTTTGCAACCAGTCGCAAGCATCCATGTAAACCCCCTGTATGCTATTAAAATGTTAAGGCACTAATTCAACCATATATCATAAAAACGATATTTGTCCAACAAAAAAATCCGTAGTATGCTGTATCCGCGACGACATCGGGCTGTAGTATACCGGTAGTACCCCGAACCAAAGCATAGCTTGGTACGGGGCGCAGCGCACCATGGGGGTTCGAGCAAACGATTTTGCTCGAACGGAAATTTTAGAAAAATTTATTTTTCGTCATTCTTTTCATTGTCGGGCTGTAGTATACCGGTAGTACGCGTCCATGGGGTGGATGTAGACCGGGTTCGATTCCCGGCAGCCCGACAATGAAAAGAATTAAAATTTCCCGGAGGATGTAGGCCGGGTTCGATTCCCGGCAGCCCGACCATAACAATTCCCCGAAGGATGCGGTCCGAATTCAATTTTCAACGACCGAGCGCGAGCAAGGAAGTACTGAGCTTGGCAAAGCGAATGTGCAAGCCGAATGTGCCCGACAAAACAAACAATACCAAAAAACCATCGCTTTCATAGCGATGGTTTTTTACTTACCCGTCCCGTAAACTATTTCAAAATCTATTTTTTTATATTCAAACAATTCGTCTGCGCGGAAAAATCTTGCGATTTCAAGTTCTCCGTTCTCAATCGAATCCGACGCGTGCACTAGATTTTGCGTGCTCATAGCCAAGTCTCCACGAATACTGCCACAATCTGCCTCCGAGCCCTTCGTCGCGCCAACAATAATACGAACCCCGCGAATCGCATCCGCGCCGCGCACCGCCATAATGACCACCGGCGAAGATTTCATAAAACTCGTAAGTTCGCCAAAAAATGGCTTTTCCTTATGGTGCGCGTAATGCGCGTCTAACAAAACATCGTCTAAGCGCATCATTTTAAGACCAACGATCTGCAAACCTTTGCGTTCAAAGCGTCCAATAATTTCTCCAAGGAGATTTCTTTGCAAAGCATCGGGCTTCATTATGATAAGCGAGCGTTCAAATGTATTCATAGATGAAAAATATCATATCATAACAAGACCCACCGCACAATTATTTTCGTAACGAAATTTTCATAGTTTGTGCGAGACGAAGCTAAACATTCGAAGCATATAACAGCGTACTGTCGAGAATGTTTGGCAAAGTCGGAGCCAAAATAGGGACATTGCAGTAGAATAATAATTGTGCAGTGGGTCTAATAGCAAAAAGAATCAAAATATTTTATAAAAATGAGCCCAAAAAAACTTGCAATAGCTTCTGCATTGTTGATATGATTATTTCACCGAATTATTCTTTAAAAAAAGGGGGGGTATGCGACGAGTTATAATCGAAAGCCCTTATGCTGGAGACATTGAACGAAATATCGCCTATGCACGCGCCTGCATGCATGATTGCCTTATGCGCAACGAGGCTCCGTTCGCAAGTCATCTCATATACACGCAACCAGGCGTTCTCAATGATTCGATTCCGGAAGAACGGATGATCGGAATCCACGCCGGATTTTCGTGGGAAGATGTAGCGGAAGCGGTCGTTGTATATGCCGATCACGGCATTTCAAAAGGAATGGAATATGGCATCGAAAATGCAAAAATAAAAGGAAAACCCATTGAATATAGAAATCTCTATAAAGAAACGGAACGGCACTTATGAAAGTGCTGTTATTTTTTTAGAAAAAAATCTATTCCGTCGCTCACAAACATGCGCGTACCGGAAATATCCGTTCGAAAAATTTTAATACCATTCGTTTGCAAACGATCCAAAACTTCCTTGTACGGATGCCCATAACGATTTTTGCGTCCTACAGAAATTAACCCAAAACGCGGACGAACGCGCGACAAAAAAAATTCTGAAGTCGAGGTTTTTGATCCGTGATGTCCTATTTTGAGAAGATCAACAGAAAGATCGTCCCCAAAAGACACGAGTTTATATTCTATCTTTTTCTCCGCGTCTCCCATAAAAAGCGCCGTGGTTGAACCATACTCCGCCCTCAAAATAACCATCGCACCGTGCGGATCACCTGAGGAGCGATCCGTATCGCGCGCGGGATATAAAACTTTCATTTGAAATCCTCCGGCGACTAACGCCTGCCCGCGCAGTGCGATTGTAACCGGAATTTTTTTATCTTCAATTATTTTCCGCCATTCGGAATATTCAGGAATTGAATGCGGCGCACCCGACTCTATCACGCGCCCCACTTGATACCGCTTCAAAACCTCAAGAAGTCCAGAAATATGATCGGCGTGCGGATGCGTCAAAATAACAATATCAATAGAGCGGTCCCACGGAAGCATGATTTCTCCTAAGCGGGTAACAACGGTTTTGTCCGGTCCACCGTCAATGAGAATTTGATTTCCGTCGGGAGTTTCAATAAACATCGCGTCTCCCTGCCCGACATCAAGCGCATACATAAAAAGTTTTCCAAATCGCGCTTCATAGTAAAACACCGCCTGCCATAACATAACGGCGCTTGAAATAAGAATAAAAGTCGCGATTAAAAAAGCGTAACCCTTATTTTTTTGCATACGAAGAACGGTACATGAATTTGCCAATCAGAACAACAAAAAAAATAAGAAAAATCCATTGCGCGAGCCGTGGCACCTCGCTATACGCGAGTGGCAACGCGGAAAAAAACGAAACGATAGCAATTTCATATTCAAGCAATATCCACGCAAACGGAACGATGACAAAAGATAGTGCGTGCGAAATAAAACCGAAAACCGCGGCAATAAATCCAAAAAGCATAGCGAAAGGAACCGTCGGAATCATCATGATATTTGCGAACGGCGCTATCAAAGAAACGCCCCCGAAATACACAAGAAGGAGTGGGTACACCGCGCATTCGGCAGAAAGAGTTGTCGCAAGAAGAGTGCGAATATACGGAGAATTAATTTTTAAAAGTTTACGCTCAAAAAGAGGCGAAAGAAAAATAATCCCCGCCGTTGCGGCGAAAGAAAGCTGAAAACCGACATCAAATCTGAGAAGTTTTGGATTCATAAATGCCATAACCGCGGCCGCAAAAAGAAGTGCGCGGGCGGCATCATACATCCGAAAATTCTGCCTCGCAAAAATTGCCATGACACCCATAAACGCCGCGCGCACAATTGACGGCTCCCCGCCGACCATAATCGAAAAAAGAATAATGAAAAAAGACAACAGCATCCCCGAAAGATAAAATGGGATACCGAGAATATTGAAAATAAAAATAAGCGAGGAGATTATAATGGTAATATTAAACCCCGAGAGCGCCACGACATGCGCCGTACCGGTTCGTTTAAACGCTTCATATAATTCTTTTGGAATTCCTGCCCGGTCTCCAATCAAAAGTCCGGCAAGATACGAAGCGTGCGGCTCCGGAAAAAGTATTTGGATTTTTTCAACAAAAGCGCTTTTAAATTCTACGAGTTTTTTCTTGCCCGCGAGCGCGAAAGAAATATCCGCTTCATCTTTTTTTTCAATTAACGGATACCGAGAAACCGCGTAGATGTTGTCCTTGGCAAGGTACGCGCTATAATCGAATGCTGATATATTTTCCGGACGCGCAACAACGCCCCGAATCGCAAGCGCATCACCAATCGAATAGCGAGGATAGGGACGAACGGTAACAAGAATTAAAAATGGGTCGGCGACTTCTCTTCCTGAAATTTTTTGCGCGCGAAATACAATTTCCTGCATCGCGCGGATTCGCGGTTCTTCATTCACGAACCCCTCAATACTGACGCGTGTGCCGATCATTGCCGAAAGATCAAGTGGTTCGCTTATGACGGCGGAAAAGCGAAACACGCCAAACGCAAAAAATCCCAACGCAACACTCGCAAAAAAAATCCTTCTATCGCGACGCGCCATCCAAAAAATAAGTCCGCCGACCAAAAAAACAAGCGCCCCGTACGCGATACTGCGGGCAAACGAAACATATGAAGCAAATAAAACTCCGAAAAGAAACGAACTAAAAATATACAAAAAAATCCGCGATGAATTCATCGCGGACACTCTAGCAAAACAGTTCTGTTTATTCAAATATAACTAGATACAATATTGCGTCGTCGTTCGGACGAAATGTGAACAAGGTTCACATTTCGCTCCTCGCTAGCCACAATAAAGCTCCCCGAAGCAAGACCTCGGGGGAGCTTTTATTCCATGAAATTACGCGCTTTGCGCTTGTTGTGAATCAGATGAAGGAGATGGAACGGATGACGCGGCAGTCGTTATGGTTTCTTGAGAAAAATCTATTTCGCACACCCCGCTAACACACGCCAATTCTCTAGCGCTCTTTGTATTGTCTTCTTGTTCATAAAGAACGAGCTTTGAGAAGTCCAGCGTCGGAAAATTCTTCATCAACTCCTTGTACCTAACTTCTGTGATCGCTTCATATGGAGCCAGGCGATACACATGCTCAGATCGAGGCAAAAACGAAAGTCCGCCAACGATATCCCAATGATCCATCACCCAACTTCCCACAGAAAGCCACTCGTCCTCGCTCACAGAGATTGTCGTTGACGGATTGTGATCGGTGTAATTTTCTTTAACCATCTTCCAATATTCAAGTTGCTCAAGGGCTGTGAGATCATCTTTAAAAATCGATCCTGCCGGAGCGACAACCGGAAATTCGAGCACGAATGTCGTTGCGCTCTCTACATTCTGCCCGACTTCAGGATGGTACGGAATGCCCTCCTCCTTTAGAAATTGAAAAATCGGATCGTGTTGCTGAACACGCACGCGACGAATGTAATACTTGGAATGTCTAGGATGCGTCCCGCTTGATGAATCAAATAATTGAGAGCCGTTGCCCGATGGTTTCGCTGTGGTAATAGATGTCGAAACATTGATGCCAAAACGCGCGGCATATTTTCTGTTTGTGTCCAATGCGACTTCTCTTAATTTGCGAAAAGTATTTGGATTGCGAAGAGCCTTACAATCCCACTGACCCGTAATTGAAACTCCAAGGAGCGCCTCATTTTGGCAATTTTCTTTCCATTCTTTCGAAAGATACGGGAAATCAGTAAGAGATGCCTGGTAGGTTCCCAATATGGTCGCTACCCGAACTTTTTCCATAAGAATCTCCTCGGTATCGTCTGCTCGCGCGACAACCTCGCTTAAATTACAAAATTGCTTTGACTGTAAAATAATTTCTCCGCATGGATTCGTTCCTGTTTTATACGGATTGTCTTGAAGAACCTTCCATCGTCGTACAGGCACTTGTTTTTTTAGACTGCCGCGATTGAAAATCCCCCGCTCGCCCGATCCTGCTTTCGCCAAATTGACCCATTCATCCAAAAACTGACGCATAGTCGGCCGCTCATTGTATACTGCCGAATTATTTGCCATTGCTCGTTCTGGATTAGTGATATAAAACTGTCCATTTTTAGCATCGCGCATTTCTACATCATCTAAATCAGAAAGCGAGATAAGAGCACTGCGGCGAACGCCTCCCGCCACCACCACTTCGCCAATTTTACAAATCAAATCATGCACATCTAATGTGGTTAAGCGGCGACCCTGACGAGAAAGAATCTTTGCGCGAGCATACTCAAGCAACGCCCGTAGAGGATCTGGCCCACTTGCTCTCCCGCCCATGGTTGCAAGACGCGCTCCTGCCGGACGAATTGCCGAATAGTCAAATTCAATATCCTTGCCGTGGCTCCACATAGAAAGACCAAGCGTTAGGGCGTCGCACCAACCCTCTTTAGAGTCGTCAATAGTGTGCATCGGCATCTTTTTTCCGGTTTGACGCTCAATCAGTGGAAATTGTTCGACAAACTGTCGCTCTACGGAGTACCCGCAACCAGTTCCGCTCATAGAGATATACATAATCTCTGCCAAATCCTGCCATTTAGTAGGGGCGGTAAAAGAGCAATTATATGCCACGATATTATTTTTACGAGCGGCCTTCCCGGCTCCCCACAAAAGCCTCATTGAACCCAACGCTTTCATCTCAAGCACATATGTTTTAATCTCTTTATATTCTGACTCGGAAAGCTTCGTGCCAAGATTTTCCCGCATGAAGTCTATATAGCGATCCACGGTCTCTACCCATGTCTCACGACGATTTTTTTCCGGCGACCACTTGGAATAGGTGCTGTAATAAATATATTCGGAAAGCTGATTTCGAAAATACTTTTTACTTTCGTCGGCAAACCGTTTCACTTCTACCGGCACATCACGCCGAATGGCGCGTAATTTTGTCCGCTCTTCTCGATATAAAATATATGCCTTCGCGGTTTTCGGAAAATCAGAAACAATTAACACCTCTTCAACGACATCCTGAATTTCTTCAATGCTCGGCGTGTGGGTCGCTGGAAATTTTTTCAAAAGCCCTTTGACAATTTTTTCAGCGAGACGAAGGGAGTCGCGAGCGGCGTCTCCTTCGCCAATCGCCCGCATCGCCCGAAAAACGGCGCTCACGATCCGCTTCTCATCAAACGGAACAATGCGACCATCTCGTTTACGAACGGATGTAAAAATTCCAGGTGTTTTTATATTATTCTTTACGATCCGTGTGTTCTTTTTCATATGTATTAGATTGCCGCTTAATTGTTAAACCTCTTAAAGGCGAAAAATGCCACCCATATAAAGAGGGCGGAGACGAATCTCTGCCGACTTCAAAAAGGGTGGCGTAAAAATTCTTATAATTACACTCACGATATATTAAAATATTAAACTATAGACATCGCACCATGAAACAAGATTAAAGCCAGCATGAAAATCAATGCATCGCGATGTCTATATCTATCACCAACTATATCACACTTGGTTTTCTCCAGACAATAGTACAACTGTGGATAACACAAAAATCGTCCCGATAGGTGGCGCCTTCGCGCGTCTATCGGGACGATTTCATCGTCGTACAATTATTTGGGGATTATTTTGCGGGCTTTCTTCGAAGAAACGCCGGAACCGCGTCCCATTCTTCACTCTCACCGGTTTCTGATTTAGAATCGAGAGGGGCGTGACTTGCTTTTTTAAACAAACTTTCCGAATGTGGCGCTCCGTTTGAAAATCCGGTTGCGATAACAGTAATTTTTACTTCGCCCTTTTTTAACCGTTCGTCATGAACCGCGCCAAATATGATTTTCGCGTCTGGACTTACCGATTCAGTGATAACTTTTGCAGCTTCATTAATTTCAAACATCGAAAGATCGGATCCTCCAGAAACATTGAACAAAACTCCGCGGGCTCCATTAACCGAAAGATCGAGAAGCGGGGAAGATATGGCGATTCGAGCCGCCTCAACCGCGCGATTTTCACCAGTTGCAACTCCAATGCCCATGAGCGCAGAACCAGCGTCCTGCATAATTGCTTTTACATCAGCAAAATCAACATTAATGATACCGGGAATGGTAATAAGATCGGAAATTCCCTGCACCGCCTGCTTCAACACATCGTCGCAAATTTGAAATGCGTTTAAAAGTGGCGTTGACTGGTCAATGATGTTCAAAATTTTATCATTATTGATGGTAATGAGCGCGTCAACCCGTTCACGAAGCGCGCTCAAACCTTCTTCTGCGATTCTTGCGCGTTCTCTTCCCTCAAAAGAAAATGGCCGCGTAACAACTCCGACTGTAAGAGCGCCCGATTCACGCGCAGCCTCTGCAATAATTGGAGACGCTCCCGTTCCAGTTCCACCCCCCATTCCGCATGTGACAAAAACCATGTCAGACCCCTTTAGAGCTTCATGAATTTCATCGCGATTCTCTTCGGCTGCCTGCCGGCCGATTTCCTGATTCATCCCCGCGCCTAACCCGCGCGTAAGATTTTTTCCAATATGGATTTTTTTACCGGCTTTCGTATGATGAAGCGCTTGAGCATCCGTATTGACGGCAATAAAATCAACGCCCTGAATTTTATGATCAGCCATACGATTAACGGCGGAACAACCCGATCCGCCAATACCAACGACCTTAATTCGCGCAAATGATTCCAAGTCTGGTTTTACTTGAGGCATATAAAAAGTGAAAAGTGAAAAGTTTAAAATTTAAAGTAAAAAGTTTAAAGCATTTCATTTCTTGTGTCTATTTTCTTTTTTGCAGGTTACCACAATAGACAGAACGCTCACAAGATTGACAAACAATAAAAAAATGAGAAAAATGTACAATGTTATGCCCAGTTTTTCCACATGTTGTTCATTAGACCTCCTGCGTAATTCTAAACCGCTGAACAAAAAACGCGCCTAGGGAACAAAAAGCTTAAGAAAGTTTTTAATCCATGGAGGAATCTTGGGCTGTCGTGCTCCATATTCTTCCGCCTCCCAACGAAGAAGTCCTAATGACGCCGCGAGCTGAATTGACGACCCCTCATCAAACGGCACATTCATAAATCCAACAGGAATACCCAAAGAAACCGGCAAACGCATTTCGCGTTTTGCAATTTCAATAATTCCCTGCATTCGAGCCCCTCCTCCCACAAGAACAACCCCCGCAGGCAAAAGCTGTGAGCGATTAATTTTTTTTAATTCGCGGTTCAAAAGTTCAAAAAAGTCCTTAAGTCGCGCCTCGATAATTTCCGCGAGATTGCGGCGCGGAAATATCGATTGATCCCCCACAAGAAAATCTCCAAGCTGAATAATTTCTTTTTTAGAAACAAGTTCAGGAACGGCAACGCCATACTCAAGCTTAATCCGTTCAGCTGTGTCTATTCGTGTTTGGAAACCAATAGCGATATCGCTCGTAATATGCCCTCCTCCAATAGAAATTGATCCGGCGTGAATCAAACGTCCCTCTTCAAAAATAACAAAGTCGGCGGTCCCGCCTCCGATATCAACAAGAGCTACTCCCAATTCTTTTTGCCGTTTTGTGAGCACAACATCGGCCGCCGCAAGCGTTGAAAAAACAAATTCCCCGACCCTTCGAACCCCCGCCGTTTCAATGCACTTGGTAAGCGTTTTTAACGGATGCGACTGCGCTTCCAAAAAAAGAGCGTCAACTTCAAGGCGGACTCCGTTCATACCGATTGGATCACGGATGCCAACTTCACCGTCCACACGAAACTCGCGCGGAATAAGATGTACAACCTCTCTGTTTGGATTTTTTGGAATAAATTGTTCAGCGGCAGTATATGCACGAATAACATCTTCATGAGAAATCTCGCCATCAGCCCGTGAAACAGCAACAACGCCCCGCGAACTAACGGTATGGAGATATGCGCCCCCGATTGAAACAATCGCTGAACGAACGCTCACTCCCGCCACGCGAGACGCTTCGAGAATCGAACGACGAATCGTTCGCGTCGCATCCTCGACATCAATAACTATTCCGCGCCGAATTCCTTCCGCGGGCTCAACCGCAACTCCAATAATTTCGGTATCTGATGAATCCCGATCGCGTTTTCCAACAATGGTTGTTACGGTTGATGAACCGACATCAAGACCGGTGATAATCCGTGCCACCGTGCATAGCGTATAGCGTATACGGATTAGCGTCTAGGGTTTAGCGTCTAGGGTTTAGCGTTCAGAGAATTCTTCCGCCAGAAGACGGATCCGCTTTCGGCGGAAAACACCATACACTAGCACGCCAGCACGCTATGCGCCACCTGAATGCTCTATACTTTTTAATACCATTTGCTCTAATTCTTCAAATTTTTTTTCGTGCTTTCGTGACTGCTCATGGTCAATCCCTCCACAATGAATCATACCATGAATTATCATTTTTGCCAGATAAAAAGCGTATGACTCTCCGCATTTTTTCGCCTCTTTTCGAACAACCGCAGGGGCGATAAAAATTTCAGCATAATTTTTATCATATATAAACGAAAGAACATTGGCTGTCATGTCCTTTTTTCGGTATGTTCGATTAAGCGCGCGAGAAAACAAAGAAGAAACGAAAAGAACCATTATCTCACGCGGGAGTTTTTTCCGAAATTGCGTTGGGATAGCGCAAAATAATTGAAAAACAAGTAAACGAATTCTTTGCTTTTGCTGAGTAGAAAATTTGATTTTTATGATAACAGCCGGATAAAGATTCATACCTTTAATATAAATTATAAATGGAGCGTTACCGCTCCATTTATATTCTTAAAAAATTTTTGACCAGTGCTGAAACGCGATCCCCCGAAGCTAGCCCTTTTGTTTCTTTCATAATCGCGCCCATTATTTTTCCAAAATCACTACTCTGAACCGTTCCCATCGTGCTCACGATTTTTTGAACGAGTGCCGAAAGCTCGCCATCGGATAATTCCGCCGGAAGATATGCCTGAATGATAAGAAATTCTTTTGATTCTTTTTCGGCAAGCTCTACGCGACCCGCTGAAATAAATTGCTGAACGGAATCCTGGCGCTTTTTTGCTTCCTGCTTCAATACAGCCATAACCTCTTCATCGGTAAGCGCGACGAACTGATCCGCTATTTTCGCACGTTTTTCAATTTGCCGTGATTGAAGAGACGCGGCAAGCATGCGAAGAACAGAAAGTCGTTCCGCGTCTTTCCGACGGAGAGCGTCTTTTATATCATTTTGAATCCGCGCGAGCATTATTCTTCAGATGATTTTCCAAGCTTTTCCAAACGCACAGCCTCTTTGTAAAGACTAATTCTACGAAGCGCCCGTCTCTTTTCCGCAAGCGGTGTCGGGGATTTCTTATAATAGCGAAGGCGGCGCGCACGCAAAACAATCCCGCTCTGCTGAATCCTGCGAGAAAAACGGCGAAGCATTGCCCCTACGGTTTCATGATTGCGACGATGAACTTCCATCTTAATAGCGTTTAGCGTTAAATTAAAACAAAAAACCAACAGCTAAAATTATTAGAAAACTCTACGAGAAATACAAATGTAGCACATTAAAAAATTTTTAGCAACACACTGTATGCGTCCACCACATTTGGCACTCCTGGGTTGGTAATGACTGCATCATAA
>CAYIPF010000004.1:0-28283 GCA_964365285.1 uncultured Candidatus Saccharibacteria bacterium
AAAAAATGCAAGATTGTTATAAAGAGAAATCGGAAGCGTTCATTTTCGCGAGAGCATAGAAACGAGCTACTTTGCTGATTCAAAAAATTATAGGAAATTCGACTTCCTATAATTTTTTGAGCGGGTTTTTCCTTTCAAATTCTGCGTTTTTGCGGTATTATTGGCGCATGTTTTTGCGTGAACGAATAAACGAAATAGTAACCCAAGCGCTTTTGCGCATGGAAGGCGGACACGATCTCAAAAATTTTGAGATGCCGTCTTTACTTGTTCGCGCGATTGAGACGGGAGATCACGGGGATTATGCCTCTACGCTTTCGTTTCAGCTGGCAAAAATTTGGAAAACAAATCCCGAGGGAGTCGGGATGGCGTTGAAAGACGCGATTGAAAAGGAAACGGGCGGAGATATTTTTAAAAGGATTGCTCCGGTGAAAGGATTTTTAAATTTTATTCTTACTGCGGAAGTTTATCACGGTGAGATCGCGGAGATTTTAAAGTTGGGAGAAAAATACGGTTCCAAAGGAAAGCCGGCAAAGTCCGCTAGAGGTGGATTTGCACATAGCGAAAAAAACAAGTCCTATTCGCTTGATTATTTGGACGCAAATCCAACCGGACCAGTGCATGTTGGACACGCGCGGTCAGGATTTCTCGGAGATATTCTTTCGCGCGTGCTTGTGAAAGCGGGGCACAAAGTTTCACGGGAGTTTTATGTAAATAACGGAAAATCAAGCGGGCAGATTCAGTCGCTCGGAAGGACCGCGCTGGGAAGAGGCGAGGAGTACAGGCATGAGGAGCTTTTAGAACTTTTGCGGGAGCCGGTGGTCGCGCGAAAGCTCAAAAAAACGAAAAGCGAATCGGTGGCGGGATTTTTTATCGCGTCTTTGATTCAAAAGCAGAATGTTGATTTTTTGAAAAAGCACGCAGGTATTGAGTACGATCTTTTTTTTGATGAACAGCGCGTGTATGAGAAAAAACTTCACCGCGCGGTTTTGAAAGAGCTTGAGAAAAGGGGATGTGTGTATAAAAAAGACGGTGCTGTATGGTTTCGGGCAAAAAATTTTGGTGATACTGAAGATCGCGTTTTTGTGAGGAAAACCGGAGAGCCGACGTATATTCTTCCTGATGTCGCGTATCACATGAATCGTCTTGCGGAAAGAAAATTTGATTTCGTGATTGATATTTTTGGCGCGGATCATCATGGGTACGGTCCGCGTTTGAGGGGCGCTCTGCAGGCCTTGGGCGTTGATCCTCATCGCGTTCACATCATCACGGTGCAGACGGTTCGGCTGATGAAGGATGGAGCGGAATTTAAGATGTCGAAGCGCGCGGGGGTCTTTGTAACACTGGAAGATTTAATACATGAGGTTGGGATTGATGCGGTGAGGTTTTTTTTCCTCATGCATTCGCCCGATACGCATATGGATTTTGATCTCTCGCTTGCTAAAGAGCAATCGGCAAAAAACCCCGTTTATTATGTGCAGTATTCATACGCAAGAATCGCGAGTATTATGCGCCGTGCGGCAAAAAATGATTTTTTAGACGCAGATACTTCTCTTTTGAAAGCGCCTGAAGAGCGGGCATTGATGAAAATGCTCGCTCGATTTCCCGAGATTATTGAAGACTCGGCGCGGGACTTTGCCGTTTTGCGGCTCACGACATACTCAACGGAGCTCGCTCGTTCGTTTCACGCTTTTTATGAACATTGCCGCGTGATATCGGATGATACGGCGTTAACGCGGGCGCGTTTGATGCTTGTGGAAGCAACGCGAATCGTGCTAAAAAACACCTTTGATTGTATGGGGATTAACGCGCCTGAAAAGATGTAAGATGTAAAATTTTTTCTCAATTCTAATCTAATTCTACGATTCGCGCGAATCGTAGAAGCGTGATAGGCTAAAGATAGAAAGAATTCATAAAACGCCAACAAGTATAAATTATGGATATAAAAACGCGAGTAAAAATATTCAAAGCATTGGGAAATGAAGGACGGCTTAAAATTTTAAAATTGTTAGCGGATAAAAAAGAACGAACCGTTTCTGATATTACCAAACATATTGGTATTTCTTTTAAGTCAACATCCAAACATTTAATTATTTTAGATAATTTGGGTTTTGTTCAGAATTCGGGCAAGAAGGCAAGAGTTTTTTATTCGATAAGTGGCCAGATGTATTCAAAAATTAAAGAAATGGTTCGGCGAGAATTATAAGAATGCGCGTTCGTTGAATTTTGTTAATCGTTCTACGATTCGCGCGAATCGTAGAACGATTAGAGATTGTAGAAACGCCGAACTGAATGTTGGTTGGGTCTTGCAAGCAAAGAGCATATAAGTAATGAATCTATTATGAGCGATGATGCCGGTCAATTGAATCTTCCCGAGCGGGAAGAAAAAATCCTAAAATTCTGGGAAGAAAACCAGATTTTTGAGAAAACGCTTTCCAAAACAAAAAAAGGCAGGCCGTTTATATTTTATGAAGGACCTCCCTTTGCAAACGGGCATCCGGGGATTCATCATGTTGAAGCCCGTGTTTTAAAAGATGTTTTTTTGCGTTTCAAAACCATGCAGGGGTATTTTGTACGTCGTAAAGCGGGCTGGGATACGCATGGTTTGCCGGTGGAATTGCAAGTTGAAAAAGAATTGGGATTGAAAAACAAACGCGACATCGAGCGCTATGGCATTGGAGCGTTCAATCAAAAATGCCGTGAATCAGTGTGGAAGTATAAAAACGAGTGGGATCAGTTTACAAAGCGCATTGGCTTTTGGCTTGATCTTGAAAATCCGTATATCACATACGAAACTCCGTATATAGAAAGCTTGTGGTATATCATCAAGCGATTTTGGCGGGACAAAAACCTATATCAAGATTACAAAATTATTCCATGGTGCTCGCGGTGCGGAACTGGACTTTCTTCTCATGAGTTGGGACAGCCGGGCGCGTATCGCACAGTAAAGGACCCGTCGATTTTCGTAAAGTTCCCCATCAAAGGTAAAAAAGACGAATTTTTGCTTGTGTGGACTACGACTCCATGGACACTGCCGGGGAATGTTTTGGTTGCCGTGAATCCGGATATTGAATATGCAAGAATTGAATACAAAAATAATTTTTCTATCATGTCCACAGAAAGAGAAAATGGAACGGTTACAAGTCGTTCGGTAATTAATCCTGGAATTTATATACTTGCTAAAGATATTTTTTGGAAGCACATTCAATCAAATGCTGGTTTGTCGGAAATAAGGAGCTTGTTAAATATTTTACCCGAAGATCTTAAAAAAGACGCATTTCAATTTGCAAGTAATCCGAGTGGTTTTTTTGAAAAACATAAGGGGAAGATTGAAATTGTTAAAGGAAAAGATTTAATTGGTTTTGAATATGAAGCGCCATATCCTCAAAAAAACATTCCATATCGCGTGATTGCGGGAGATTTCGTAACGACAGAAGATGGCACGGGAATTGTCCATATTGCTCCTGCGTTTGGAGAGGACGATATGACGGTTGCGAAAAAAGAATTTGGCGAGAAGTATCCGATTTTGCGCACAGTAACCTCGGAAGGTAAAATGGGCGAAGGAATTATCGGCGAAGGAACATTTGTAAAAAGCGCTGATAAAACAATAACCGCAGATTTGGATAAGCGGCGGCTTTTGCTGAAATTGCAGTGGTACGAGCACGACTATCCGTTTTGTTGGCGATGCGATACGCCGTTGATTTATTTGGCGCGCGAGTCGTGGTGGGTAAAAAAACCGGTTGCGAAATTACTTGCCAATAATAAAAAAATAAACTGGCATCCCGATCATATACAAGATGGACGGTTTGGCGAGTGGTTGAAAGAACCAAAAGATTGGGCGTTTTCGCGTGAGCGGTATTGGGGCGTGCCGTTGCCAATTTGGAAATGCGAAGCGTGCAAGGCGTGGGAGGTATTAGGAAGCATAGACGAGCTGAAAGAAAAAATTCCGCAACCACAAAACTCATATACGCTTATGCGGCACGGTGAAGCGGAATCTAATATGCGCAACGTCATTGATGACACGCTTACAACTTATCACTTGACCGAGCGTGGCAAAAAACAAGTCGTCGCAACTATTAAAAAGCTTAAAAAAACAAAATTTGATTTTATTTATGCTTCGCCCATTCTTCGCACAAAAGAAACCGCTGAGATGGTCGCAGAAGAATTGGGAGCCGAGATTTTTTTTGATGATCGTTTGCAGGAAATTCATTTGGGAGAGTTTCGCGGAAAATCTCCAAAAGAGTATCACGCACGATTTCCGACTCATGGAGCAAAGTTTAAGAATCGTCCGCAGGGCGGTGAAAATCTTGTTGATCTTCGCGCGCGGCTTATGAGTTTTATTCAGGAAATTGACGCGAAAAACAGCGGTAAAAATATTCTTATTATAAGTCATGAGTATTCTTTGTGGATTCTCTCAACCGCTGGAGTTGGTATGGATGAAAAAGAAATCATCGCGGAAAAATTAAATCGCGGAAAGGATTTTATAAAAACGGCCGACACTATGAAATTTTCATTTGTGAAACTTCCATACTCGCACACCGGCGAGGTTGATGTGCATCGCCCGTTTATTGACGCGGTGTCGTGGCAGTGCGCGTGCGGTGGCATAATGCGGCGCGTGCCAGATGTGTGCGATGTATGGTTTGATTCGGGCGCCATGCCTTTTGCAGAGGACCATTGGCCGTTCCAATCAAGAATCACAAATCAAAAATCACAGATCAAGAATCCGAAAGAGCCAGAATTGTTTCCGGCAGAGTTTATTTGTGAAGGCGTTGATCAAACGCGCGGGTGGTTCTATACGCTCCTAACAGTTTCAACCTTGCTTGGTTTTCCGTCGCCATATAAAAATGTCGTTTCTTTGGGGCATGTGCTGGATAAAAACGGACAGAAAATGTCCAAGTCAAAAGGCAACATGGTTGATCCGCACGAGCTTATTAGAAAATATGGTGCGGACGCGGTGCGCTGGTATTTTTATACGGTCAATGCGCCATGGGACGCAAAAGCGTTTGATGAAAAAGATGTGGCCGGACGATTGCGCGGATTTTTGAACACATTTTGGAATTCGTTGATTCTTGTGGAAACATATGCGCCCAAAAAAATCCAAAATCCAAAATCCAACGGTCAACGGTCAAAAAACATTTTGGATAAGTGGGTTTTGTCGCGCTTGAACGGTGTGACGAAGCTGGTAACGGAAAATCTTAATCGGTATGAGCCGGTCGTTTCCGCGCGCGCGATTGAGGAGTTTTTAATTAAGGATTTTTCGCAATGGTATTTACGGCGATCGCGCAGGCGCTTTCAGAAACCGGAAAACGAAACGGAACTCCAAGAAGTTTCGGCGGTGTCCGTGTATGTGCTTTTGGAGCTTGCAAAACTTTCCGCTCCTTTTATTCCGTTTTTTGCCGAAATTATTTTCCAACGATTACAGCGGGTGGTCGGAGCGAAAGAAATGAGCGTGCATTTAGCGGATTGGCCAAAAAAAGTCCAAAGTCTAAAGTTAAAAGTTAAAAGTCAAAAAAACATTTTTGATAAGCAGGTTTTGCCACGGGAGATTGAATCGCAGATGGATATAATTCGCGTATTGACTGCCGAAGCAATGAAGCTCCGCGCGGAAGCGTGCATTAAAGTACGGCAACCGCTTGCGAGTTTTACCATTAAAAAATCAGAATATAAGCAAAAACAATTTTTAGAAGAGTTGCTGAAAGTTTTAAAAGATGAAGCAAACGTTAAAGAGGTTTTGTGGGGCGATGAATTTTTGCTTGATATAAAAATAACCCCAGAATTGAAAGAGGAAGGAACGATCAGGGAACTGATTCGTAATATCCAAGAGATGCGGAAAGATGGTGGTTTTATACCCAAAGATCACATCGTGGTTTCGCTGGTCGTTTTTGGCATTGTGAAAGGAATTATTGAGCGGTGGAGCAATATTATTAAAAAAGAAGTCGGGGCAAAAAATATCTCATTGGCACCATTGCAACATCCGCGCGTTGAACGGGAGATTTCGTTTGACGAAAACAAGCTTAAGGTGGCAATAGCCAAAGCATAATGTATAAAACTGAAGGTATAATTTTGGCTGGTGAAAAAATAGGAGAAAGCGACATTGTGCTTTCTGTTTTTACGCGAGATTTTGGAAAAATGTTTTGTATAGCGCAGGGCGTGCGGAAAAACGATTCGCGTCTTCGTTCTATTTTACAAATCGGCGCGCATATTAATTTTCAGTTCGTTGCGTTGCGTTCGGGCAGATTTCGGCTTACTTCACCGGTGCTTATTTCGCTGTATCCGCAGGGGTCAGTGCGCGCGCGCGCGCTTCCGGTTTTTTTGTATTCTTTAGGATTGTGTAATCGCATCGTGCTCGAGGGCGAGCGAGATATTCGTTTATGGCAATTTATGATTGAGTGGGCGGAGCATGTATCGCGTGATGAGGCGAGCGTATCAATTGGCGAGGCGCCTTCAGTGGACATTTTTTCCCGCGCGCGGTTTTGGTTTTTGGGAAATTTTCTCGCCATTCTCGGGCATGTATCCGTGGAAGACGAACGATATTTTTCCGAACCGTTTTCTTCATTTGTTGTCGACGGCTATTCAGTGATTGCGCGCGAAAAACGCGAAAAGGTTGAGCGCGCGTATGTTCAATATTGCGGTGTTTCTGTGACGCAATTATCTGTGAATTACGGCCCGGGCGCGCACGCGCTTTAAAAACAATCATTAAAACGATATACTTATAAAAAGAAACAACGAATGAAGAACAAAGAATTGTGTATTTAAAGTAACGATACTATGGGAAATCTTGAAGATCTTAATAAAAAACTTTTTAGCGCGCGGTTTTTGGGACGAAAGCGCACACAGAAGCAACTTCCAGAACGGCGGGATTCTGTCGGAGAGCCATGGGCATTTGGACCGGAAGAATTGAGACGGGATGAACTCGCAAAAAAACAGCATTCATATGTTATGGTTCTTCTCGGGCTTTTGATTGGTCTTGGGATTATTGTCGCGTTTGGATATTGGACGCTTCAATCCGGAGTTTTGTTTAATCTGTTGGGGAAAACAGAAGTCGATCTTTCAATTGTTGCTCCAACTGAAGTTATCGCGGGGGATCGCATCACATATTCGATCATATATAAGAATAAAAGCAGGAATGCGATTCGCGATGCAGAGCTTTTTTTTGAATATCCAAAAGGATCGGAAATTATTGGTGGCATTGAACAAGGCGATTTTCAGTCCTTGCGCGTGAGGGTTCCAATTGATATGGTTCCGCCTGATACGGAGGGGCATATTGATTTTACATCGCGTATTTTTGGAAAAGAGGGCGTTTCGTTTGTTGCGCGCGCGACATTGAAATATGTTCCTGAAAATGCATCTTCTCGATTCGAGGTAAAAAAAGAACATTCGTTGAAGATTGTTCGCGTTCCTATCGTTGTTGATCTTAGGGGCGCTGGAAAAGTTCTCTCGGGCGAATTGAAAGAGTATGTCATTGAGTACGCTTCAAACGCGTCAACGCAATTTCGCGACATAGCACTTCGACTCGTCATCCCCGACGGATTCCAGGCGCGGGATTTTGGTACGGATCCGTTTTATAAGGATGAAAAAGAACTTGTATGGGATATTGGCGTCATCTCGCCCGGATCATCGGGGAGCATTCATGTTCGCGGGATTTTAAGCGGATCACCGCTTGAGCCTAAATCGTTTCAATATGGGCTTGGGACATATAATAAAGAAACCAATGAATGGGTTCCATATATTGAGCGAATGCTTACTTCGGAAATTATCGAATCCCAGCTTTTTATTCAGACAACTCTTCAGGACAAACGGCAGACGAGCGTCGCGCTTGGAGAGAGCATTCGCGGCGAAATTCTCTATAAGAATAATTCGAATGTATCCTTTAGAAATCTTGTTATCACAGCAGTTGTTGACGGTCCGATCGATCCTTCTTCGTTGAAAGTATTTGGAGGCGCCGTTTTGGACTCACGAACAATTCAATGGAAGGTGGCAACTGATCCGCAACTTCAGCTTTTGAGTGTTGGCGAGACGCGAACGCTTCCGTTTTCGTTTAACGTGTTGCGCTCAAATCGCGCGGGAAATATAAAAAACGCGGAGATTGCCGTTCATGCGCGGATTACCGCGGAAAAAGACGAAACCGTTGATTTCACGCCCGAAGGAAAGGACACGATTATCGTTCAAGTGCAGGCGGTCCCATATTTCACCGCGAAAGCGTTATATTCCGGAACGGTCATCGTAAACACGGGACCAATCCCTCCAAAAGTTGGCAAGGAAACGACCTATGCGATTATTTGGGAAATCGGTTCTTTTGGGGGCGACTTGAGCAATGTAAAAATTCGCGCCGCTCTTCCGCCATATATGAGTTGGAAAAATAGTATCGTTCCTTCGGGTTCTGCGATTTCATATCAACCAACAACAAATGAAATTGTTTGGAATCCCGGAACCGTTGTCGCGGGCGGACTTGATAGTTCAACGGCAAAAGTTTCGTTCCAGGTCGGCCTTACGCCATCGCAAAGCCAGATTGGTTTTACGCCGGAGCTTGTTGGCGATGTTTCTATTCAGGCGGTTGACATATTTACAAAAAACGATATTCAGCGTACCGTTCGTTCAATAAATACTGATCTTCGCGATGATTTTGGCGTTCCTCCGGATTCCGGAAGAGTTCAAGAAGAGGTTTTGAAATAAGTCTTAATGTTATGGCACACGAACCGTTACAAATGGACAAAATTGTAAGCCTCGCAAAACGCCGCGGGTTTATTTTTCAGGGCTCTGATATTTATGGAGGGCTTGCGGGAACATGGGATTATGGTCCGCTTGGTGTTGCGCTTAAAAACAATATTAAACGATTATGGTGGGAACGGTTCGTTGCGCGACGGAGCGATATGTTCGGCGTTGAATCGGCGATTTTGATGAACGCGAAAGTATGGGAAGCGTCGGGACATGTCGCGACATTTACCGATCCGCTTATTGACTGTAAAAAATGTAAAGGGCGTTTTCGCGCTGATAAAGTTGACAGCGCAAAAGGATGTCCGAATTGCGATGCGCGTGATTTCACGCAAGCGCGTCCGTTTAATATGATGTTCAAGACCCACGTAGGTCCAGTGGAGAATGACGGATCATCTGTGTATCTTCGTCCTGAGACCGCACAGGGAATGTTTGTCAATTTCAAAAATATCATTGATGCGTTTCATCCGAAGCTTCCGTTTGGTTTGGCGCAGATTGGCAAAGCATTTCGAAATGAAATTACGCCGGGGAATTTTATTTTTCGTTCGCGTGAGTTTGAGCAGATGGAGATAGAATATTTTGTCCGTGAAAAAGAATGGGAAAAACATTTTGATATATGGCGCGGGGAAATGCGTGATTGGATGACGGCTATTGGTATTACCACGTTTCATGAACGCGAAGTATCAAGTGATGCGCTTGCGCATTATTCAAAGCGCACGATAGATATTGATTTTGATTTTCCATTTGGGCGAGAAGAGCTGTATGGTATTGCGTATCGCACTAATTTTGATTTGAAAAATCATGAAAAAACATCCGGCGTTGATCTTTCGTATACCGAAGACGACGGATCAAAATATGCCCCCTATGTAATCGAGCCGACTTTTGGAGTTGAGCGAACTGTTTTAGCTCTTCTTGTCAGCGCATATGAAGAAGAAAAGCTGGAAAAAGACACGCGAACTGTTTTAAAATTTAAACCATGTATTGCTCCAGTGACTGTCGCGGTGTTTCCGTTGGTTGCGAATAAAGAAAACATTGTCGGTAAAGCCAAAGAAATCTATGATGGTTTGCGCATGCATTTCTCTGTGCAATTTGATGATATTGGAAATGTCGGTAAGCGGTATCGTAGGCAGGATGAGATCGGCACGCCATGGTGCGTGACCGTCGATTATCAAACGCTCGAGGACGATACCGTCACCGTGCGCGATCGCGACACGATGAAGCAAGAACGAATTTTGAGCGCAGAGCTCACCGCAGATTTTAAAGAAAGGTTATGTCAATAATTCATGTTTAAAAAAATCAAACTTAAAAACGGATTGCGGATTTTGACTGCTCCAATGAAAGGCACGAATACCGTGACGGTTTTGGTGATGTGCGCGACAGGATCGGACAATGAAACGGAAAAAGAACGGGGCATTTCGCATTTTTTGGAACATATGTTTTTTAAGGGAACGAAGAAACGTCCCGATCCACGAATCATAAAGCACGAGCTTGATTCCATGGGCTCTATTGCTAATGCGTTTACCTCGCATGAATATACGGGCTATTTTATCAAAGCCGGATATGTGCATCTCAATCAATCGCTCGATCTTTTGTCGGATATTTATAGCAATTCGCTTTTAGATAAAAAAGAAATTGATCGCGAACGGCAGGTCATTGTGGAAGAAATGCACAAGGATCTCGATACGCCAACGCGTCATATCGAACAGCTTTATGAGGAGCTTTTGTATGGAGATAAGCAAAACGCCGGCTGGGGTGTGATTGGCACAGAAAAACATATTCGCGAATTCACTCCAAAACAATTTCAAAATTATTTTAAAAGCCAATACACTTCAAAAAATACCGTGGTTATTGTCGCGGGAAATTTTGATGAAGGAAAGACCGTTGAAAAAGTAGAAAAGCTTTTTGGCAGTATTAGATCCGGAACGCCAAAGCCAATTCACGCGTTTTCAGAGTCGCAGAAACAACCGGCAATTCGAATTCGTTTTAAAAAAATGGATCAGTCGCATATTCTTTTGGGATTTCGCGGGCTTTCCGTTCATAGCAAGGATCGGTATGCGGCGGATATGCTGGCAACTATTCTTGGAGGAAATTGGAGTGCGAGAATGTGGGATGTCGTGAGAGACCGGCTTGGACTTGCGTATTCGGTGCACACTTCGAGCGATAATTATTCTAATCGTGGAGATTTCACGACATACGCGGGTGTTGCGCACGAAAATGTCGAGAAGGCAATTAAGGCAATTATGGGCGAATACAAAAAGATTCGCGATGGTGGCGTTACGGCAAAGGAATTAAAACGAGCCAAGGATTCGGTGAAAGGGTATACGCTTATAGCGCTTGAATCTTCCAGTTCGGTTGCCGATTTTATCGGTGCCGAAGAGATTTTGACGGAGAAACCGATGACTATTGACGAGGTTTTTAAAAAAATTGACGCGATTACGGCATCAGACATATTGGCAATCGCCAAAAAGCTTATTCGCGCTGAAACCCTCAATTGCGTGGTTTTAGGACCTCATAAAAATGAAGGAGTTTTAAAGAAACTCATTCATGTGTTATAATATAAATTATGCCGTCAAATGAATACACAATTTCAATAGGAGCGATTTTTAAAGTAGCCATCGCTATTGGGCTTGTTGCGATTTTATATCAAATAATTGATATTCTTCTGATTGTTTTTTTGGGAATTGTTATTGCTTCAGCCCTGGAGCCGGCAATCTCCCGAATGAAAGAATGGGGCATTCCTCGGATTGGAGGGGCGTTGTTAATCTATCTTCTGGCGTTCTCTTTTTTGGGCGTTATTTTTTTCTTTCTTTTTCCGCCACTCTTTACCGAGTTTACCGAGTTCTTGAGGGATTTTCCGAAAATTCAAAAAAACCTTGTGAATTCAAATGTTGTATTTCAATATTTCCCCATTATTGACATTATTAATCAAAACATTCCCCTCCTTTCAGCATCAACGAAAGTCGGCGCGTTAAAAGGGGTTGGCTCGGCATTTCTTAATTTTTCATCGGAGATTTTTGGCGGAATTGTTTCATTCGTGCTTCTTATCGTAATTTCTTTTTATCTTTCGGTTCAGGAGCGGGGGATCGTCAGGTTTCTTCAGGCAATTATGCCTTTGCAGTATGAAGAATACGCGCTGGAGGTTTGGAGCAGGACGCGGAAAAAACTCGGAATTCTTTTTCAGACGATGTTCGTGCTTACCGTGATTGTCGGAACGCTCGTGTATGTGAGTTTGAGTGTTATTGGAATTAAATTCGCTTTTCTTTTGGGGGTTCTTTCCGGAATTTTTGAACTCGTTCCCGTTGTCGGTCCTATTCTTGCCGCGATTCCAGGAGTTACCCTCGGACTTCTTCAGTCGCCGGAAACAGGGCTCATGGTATTTCTTGTGTATGTTGTTATTCAGCAGATTGAAAATCACGCCATTGTTCCCCTCATTATGCAGAGAACGGTTGGCATTAATCCGCTCATTATTATTTTGAGTTTGCTCATCGGGGGGAAGCTCGCCGGCATTTTAGGGCTTCTCGTTGCGGTGCCGATGGCGGTTGTGATTATGGAAATTATTGACGATATAGACCGCCGTAGACGGATCGCGGTTTAGCATTTTGTAACAGACCCAGCACACATGAAACGACGCTTTTATCTGACAACCGCAATTGCGTACGCGAATGCCTCTCCTCATGTTGGACACGCTTTCGAGCTCATTGAAGCGGATACGATTGCTCGTTATCGCCGTTTGCAGGGCGATACTGTTTTTTTTGCGACAGGGACGGATGAGCATGGAGTAAAAATTGCGCGTCGCGCCGAGGAGCTTGGCATATCGCCGTCTGAACTCGTTGATCAAAACGCGAAAAAATTTCGCGACCTTAAGGATATTTTTAATCTTTCGTGGGATTCGTTTATTCGAACAACCGATCAAAAAAAACACTGGCCGGTTGTTATTGCGGTTTGGAAGAAGCTCCATAAGAATGGCGATTTGTATCGTAAGGCATATGAGGGGCTCTATTGTGTTGGGCATGAGGCGTTTGTGACAAAAAAAGATCTCGACGACGGCGGACTTTGCATAATTCACCGAACAAAGCCCGAATATGTTCGGGAAGAAAATTGGTTTTTTCGCCTTTCAAAATACGCCCCTCGTATTGAGGGGTTGCTTAAAAAAAATACGCTTCAAATTGTCCCTGAAGGAAGAGCTCACGAGCTCCTCGCGCTTTTGAAAGAGGGCGCATGTGATGTAAGTTTTTCCCGTCCGTGTAAGGATCTTCAATGGGGTATTCCGGTTCCGGGCGACGATACACAGACGATGTATGTGTGGGCAGACGCGCTCGTGAATTATTTATCACACTGCTTTGGTAAGAGGGCTTTGTTTTGGCCACCGAACCTTCAAATCATCGGCAAAGACATTCTTCGTTTTCATGGTTTAATTTGGATCGGAATGCTTTTGTCTTTAAAAAAGAAGCTTCCCAAAAAGTTTCTTGTTCATGGTTTTGTGACAATGGGAGGAGAAAAGATGTCAAAATCTCTTGGGAATGTCGTTGATCCCGTCGAACTTTCAAAGAAATATGGGGCTGATGCGGTTCGTTACTTTCTTCTTTCCGAGATTCCATCTGACGGCGATGGAGATTTTACGATTGAAAAATTGGAGGCGCGATATAATGGCGATCTCGCAAATGGTCTAGGAAATCTCGTTGCACGGACAGCCGCGCTTGGCGAGCGCATAAGTCCTATGCAGTATTCAGAACGAGCGATAATTCCAGAGATTCGTATGGCGATAAAAAAAATTGAAGGCGCATATCATGCTGATATGAAAAATTTTCAGTTGCACGCGGCGATACATCTAGCGTGGGAAATTATCGGACTTGCCGATCGGTACATCAATCAGGAAAAACCATGGACGATTGTTGATCAAAAAGCATTGAGTAAAATAATTATCAACATCGCATATGACGTATTTTCCATTCAACGGCTCATAGCGCCGTTTTTGCCTGAAACTGCGGAGAAAATAACAAAGCAATTTTTTCTAAAAAACGGAAAACTCATTATAACAAAAAAAGAATCGTTATTTCCAAGATTGAAATGACGCTCTATGCAAAAAATTATCGACACGCATTCTCATATACATTTTCCAGAGTATGATCATGATCGCGATGATGTTATTACGCGTGCGCGGGCGGCTGGCGTAAAAATAATAGCGGTTGGGACGAATCTTGAAACTTCTCGTTTGGCGGTGCGCATATGCGAACGCTATAACGGTGACATTATTGGCGTTTCCGCGGGGCTTCATCCGACATATGAGGAGGATTTTTTGTTAGATGATTTTAAAATTCTCTCGCAGAACCCGCGCGTTGTCGCTATCGGCGAGTGCGGACTTGATTACTATCGCGTTACTGATTCGAAGCTCCACGCGCATCAAAAAGAGATATTTGAAGCGCACATTGAGCTTTCACGCGAGTCAAAAAAACCGCTCATTATTCATTGTCGTCAGGCGTTTCCCGATCTTATCAAAATCCTAAGCGCTAACAGTGGCAAGTTAAAAGTCGGCCAAGCCGGCATTATCCATTTTTTTAGCGGAAACGCTGATGAGGCGCAAAAACTTCTTGATCTCGGATTCTATCTTGGTTTTGGTGGCGTTATTACATTTGCGCGCGATTATGACGAAGTTATAAAAAAATCCCCCATTGGGAGGATTGTAGTAGAGACGGATGCGCCATTTTTAGCTCCTGAACCGTACAGAGGGAGAAGGAACGAACCGTCATATATTATTGAGACCATAAAAAAACTCGCCGTCATTAAAGATGTTTCGTTGGAAGAGGCGGTTCACGCGACAACGCAAAATGCCGAAGCGCTTTTTAAGGAGGGCGGAGCTTAAGCGTTTTCAAAAAAGTCTTATCCGAGACAAACGCGTCGGATAGATTTTTTTGTCCAACATTTTTCTTTTCGTCGGTTGAAAGGGGGAATGACGCAACGGTTAATTGAAATCCCAAGAGAATCCCAATGTTTTGGTTATTGATTGCTTGCCGTACTTTTCGCCATTGTTCAGCGATATTCGCGATTTTTTCTAAGGGCGTTTCTTGATTAAAAAGGGCATCGAGGTCTTTTTGAATTTGAACAAGCGTATGTTCAATTTCTTCTATGATTTTCTTTTGTTCCTCGTTGTATTCCATGGCACCCTCCTTTTTGGAAACCATTGCGTTTGAAGTTGTGCGCGGAAAAGAGCGCATACCCGGCTATATTGTTGGTTTTTGTTTCCTTTGTTTATGTGTACGCAGAGCGTATTTTATAAAAGATCTTAATGGCAAATGACAGATAATATTCTGATTATTCTGCGATAAGCGAGTTCTGTCAACGGCAATTGCATACTATCTCTGCGTAGCATCAGGCGCGCGCATACTGACATAAAAGCGTGAATATGCTAAAGTTTCGACATCTTTGTATTCTTATGAATTATTCTCACCGTACTATCGAAAAAAAATGGCGCGCTGTGTGGCAAAAAAATAAGATTTATGAACCGAATTTGAAAAACGCCAAACGGCCGTTTTATAATCTCATGATGTTTCCATACCCATCGGCGGAAGGACTGCATGTCGGAAATATGTACGCGTTCGTCGGTTCCGATATTTATGGACGGTTTCAGCGAATGCGGGGAAATGATGTTTTTGAACCAATTGGTCTTGATGGCTTCGGGATTCATTCTGAAAATTACGCGATAAAAGCGAATGTTCATCCGATGAAGCTGGCAAAAAAAACAGAAAAACGATTTTATGAACAGCTTTCGCGTATCGGCAATGGCTTTGCGTGGAATGAACGGCTGGAGACCTATGATTCGGAATATTACAGATGGACGCAGTGGCTTTTTCTCCAAATGTGGAAGAGGGGACTTGCATATAGAAAACATGCACTGGTAAATTGGTGTCCATCGTGCGCCACTGTCCTTGCCGATGAGCAGGTAATTGGCGGAACGTGCGAACGATGCGATTGCGTGGTTATAAAAAAAGAACTCGAACAGTGGTTTTTCCGTATTACCGAATATGCCGAAAAACTTTTGCAAAACACAGAAAAGCTTGATTGGTCTGAAAAAGTAAAAATTGCCCAGAGAAACTGGATTGGAAAGTCCGAAGGGGCGGAGATTGATTTTAAGATTGTCGGCTCAAAAGAACGAATTACTGTTTTTACCACACGGCCAGATACGATTTTCGGAGCAACCTATGTGGTTGTTTCTCCCGAACATCCGTTGGTCAAGAATCAAGAATTAAGAATCACGAATCAGGGGGATGTACGAAATTATGTTGCCACGGCAAAGAAAAAATCAGAAGCAGACAGAATACGGGAAGGCGGGGAAAAGACCGGCATCGAGCTTAAGGGAATAAAAGCGATGAATCCGGCAAGCGGAGAGCAAATTCCAATTTTTGTCGCTGATTATATTCTTTCCGGATATGGTACAGGTGCCATTATGGCCGTACCGGCTCACGATCAGCGGGATTTTCAGTTTGCGAAAAAGTTTAATATTCCAATTACGATGGTTATTTGTCCGCATTATCCCGAACCGACATGTCCGGTTCTTGATGACGCGTATGTCAGTGAAGGGCATCTGGTTGCTTCAGGAAAATTTAACGGAATGAAGTCGGAAGATGCGAAAGAGGCGATAACAAATTTTGTTGGGGGTCGAAAAAAGACAACATATCGCCTTCGTGATTGGCTTATTTCTCGTCAGCGATATTGGGGACCGCCGATTCCGATGGTCATGTGCGAGCGGTGCGGCTGGGTTCCTGTTCCCGAAAAGGATCTTCCCGTTGAACTTCCGTTTGTGAAAAAATTTCGTTCGGAAGGCGGGGGTCAGTCGCCACTTGAATCAGTGCCTGCTTTTTACAAAACAACATGCCCGCAATGCAAAGGTGTTGCGCGTCGTGAAACCGATGTTTCCGATACATTTCTTGATTCGGCGTGGTACTTTTTTCGATATCTTGATGTAAAAAATAAAAAAGCGCCTTTCGACAAAATGAAGGCGAAAAAATGGCTCCCCGTGCATATGTATATCGGCGGGGCGGAGCATTCCGTGCTTCACCTTTTATATACGCGTTTCGTCGCGATGGTTCTTAAAGATTCCGGTCTTATTGATTTTGAGGAACCATTCGCAAAATTTCGTGCGCACGGGCTTTTGATTAAAGATGGGGCAAAAATGTCAAAATCAAAGGGCAATGTCGTGAATCCCGATGGGTATATCAAAAAATACGGCGCAGACGCGTTTCGGATGTATTTGATGTTTTTGGGGCCGTTTACTGAAGGCGGTGATTTTCGCGATTCGGGAATTGTGGGTATTACGCGCTTTTTAAATCGCGTGTGGAGCCTTATAGGTGAAAAGTCCAAAGTGAAAAGTTTAAAGTTGCAAACAGATCCATTGTTGGAGAAAGAAATTCACCGGGCAATAAAAAAAATTACTGAAGACATAGAAAATCTTCGGTACAACACCGCCGTTTCCGCGTTGATGATTTTGCTGAACGCGTTTGAAGAAAAGGTAGATGCTGTGGCGAAGAAAAATATCGAGGTATTTTTAAAGCTGTTGGCTCCATTTGCCCCTTTTATTTCCGAAGAGTTGTGGTCAATGGTCGGTGGTAAAAAATTAACAACAATTCATCATTCCCATTGGCCCGATTATGAAGAAGGATTTTTGCAGCGCGATGCGCATGTTTTGATTGTACAAATTAATGGAAGGGTGCGAGATCAGTTTGAGATTGCTTCCGGTACAACAGAAGCACACGCTAAAAATTTAGCCTTAGAAAGGGAAAAAATAAAACCTTGGCTTGCCGGCGCATCAATTAAAAAAGTTGTTTTTGTGCCTGACAAACTAATAAATTTCGTAGTTTAATCTATTCGAGTGTTTGACTTTTTAAATAAAACTCGCACAATGCGAAACATAACAAAATAGACGCTTCAATTGTTATATTTGAGGAGCGCAGGCGACGAAACACTGAGAACAGCAAGCCGAATGTAGTAATGAGAAGTGGAAAAGCACATTAACAAATGAATTCTAAGAAGGAGGTTTTTATGCCTCGCATTGCACGGGTCGCATTGAATGGATTTGGCAGAATCGGCAGACATATATTCCGTTCGTTATTTTCGGCGCAATGGTGTCAAATTGTTGGTGTGTGCGTACGCAATGAACTTAAACTCCAAGATCGCTTATATGATTTGAAACACGATCCGTATTATGGATCAGAGGAATCCGTCATGTCTATCAGCGCTGATGAACATATGGCCGAGTTTGTGTGCGGTTCTACGCGCATCCCGTTTTTCCAAGTTGGCGATTCTAAATGGGAAAAATGCACCGCTGACATTATTATCGATTGCAGCGGTGTGAAATCATTTTCTGAGATTGAGCCGTTAGCCCGATATGCAGAGCGCGTAGTTGTCACGCGCCCTGTCAAAGAAGCGCGCATGGTGATTTTTGGTGTCAATCACGAATGGTATGATTCGTCCGCGCGGATCGTTTCAGCGGGTTCGTGCACGACGAATTGTGTTGTCCCGATTCTCTATCCGTTCATTCGCGAAAAACGGTTTACGCTTCTCGAGTGTTCTGGGGTGACAGTGCATTCAGCAACGCTGTCGCAAAAAACGCTTGGAACACTTGAGCAAATCGTTGACCATAATACCGGAGCTTCATTCGCGGTTGAAGAAGTGTTTCCGTTTCTTCGCGGGAAGACGATGTTTTCTGCGTTTCGCGTTCCAACTGCGGAGGTTTCGTGTCTCGAACTTAATTGCCGTTTTGATCCGGTTCCAGATCCTGCCGATATTTATTATACGCTTCAGTGCGCAAGCGAATCCTATTTGACGGGAATACTCAAGCTTGTTTCTGTGCCAAAGAAAAAAGATATGTCTGGGTCATACAGAAAAAAATCATATTCGGCAATCGTGAACACGGAAAGCATTGTGCGCGCATCAATGGGCTCGCTTATAAAAATTCACGCGTGGTATGATAATGAATATGCGTATAGTTCGCGCGTTGTTGATCTCGTTAAATATATCGCGCGTATTGAACGGTTCACCGACGATACTTCGGCGGAAAAATTTATTCATGAATACATTCCGCCGTTGCAGGATGATGATATGTATAACTTTCCCAAAGGAGATGAGGCGCTATGATTTCCCGATGGATTAATCGTCGCGATTCCCGTCTTTGCCAATGTTCAGATGTCATACTTTTGATGCGTTCATTGCTTCGTCAATTAACGAGCGATATGGATGCGGTTGACGGGCTTTCTCTACAGAAACTCAATGCTATGATTTTTGATGGACGCGCGCACATTGCAACAATATGGACCGATGATTGCAAAACGCTCGTTGGCATGGGCATGCTTACCATTAGGCAACATGTGTTACGAAAAGTCGCCCACATTGATGATGTTGTCGTTGATGAGGCGTACCGCGGTAGGGGTTTTGGTAAAGAAATTGTAAAAGCGCTTATTGATCAGGCGCGCGTTGAAGGTGCCAACCACATTGAACTTTCAACTCGCTCACATCGTGTTGTAGCGCTCGGTTTATATAAGTCTCTTGGATTTCAAGAGTCCGAAACACGATCTCTCTGTTTGCATTTATAACCCCGCAAAAGCGGGGTTTTTGAATTCGCACCATTTTTTTGTTAAGATGAATTTGCGTTAAAATTTTAAAATCAAAATGATTATTTTGGATGGAAAAACGCTTGCTGAAAAAGAATCAAGCAAGCTCAAAGAAGAATTTCAAAAGTTTAAACGGGATATAACGCTCGCGATTATTCGCGTTGGTCGGGATTCTGTGAGTGAGCGCTTCATTGCGCATAAGAAAAAAATCGCGGCAACGATTGGCGTGAGAGTGCTTGAGAGGGCATTTGATGAAAAAATTTTAGGAAAAAAGCTTCGTTCAGAAATTGGCGCAATTGCGCGCAAAAAAAACATTGATGGAGTTATTGTGCAATTGCCACTGCCCGTGCATATTAATACGCAGGACATTCTCAACGCTGTTATCCCAGAAAAAGACACCGATTGTCTTTCGGCGCGATCGGTCGGAAATTTTGTTGTTGGAAAAACAAAACTCATTCCGCCCGTTGTCGGAGCGATTTCTGATCTCGCGAAAGAATACAGCATTGATTTTCGCGGAAAAAAAATTGTCGTTATCGGTGCGGGACGGCTTGTTGGACGACCGGTCGCTTCTTGGTTTTTACGACAGAATATTGGATGTATGGTTATTACCGAAGAAACGCCAAATCCTGAAAAAATTCTTCAGCATGCGGATATCATTATTACTGGTGTCGGTAAAAAAATTATTGACAGCTCAATGATAAAAGACGGCGTTGTTATTTTTGACGCGGGAACAAGCGAAAGTAAAGGGGTGCTTCACGGCGATGTTGATTTCGAGTCCGTTTCAAAAAAAGCTTTCGCGATTACGCCTGTGCCGGGGGGCATTGGTCCTTTGACAGTTATCTGGATTTTTAAAAATTTATTGGCATTGGTTAAAGGCTCATAAAGTAAAAACTTTATGAACTTTCTAATGTTACAAACATTGATGTCGTTTTACGAAATAAAACTTTTTTACTGGTTTAATTCTTTCGCATTTGTGAATCCGCTGATTGATCGCCTTATCACTTTTCGAGCGGCGTATCTTGGATGGATTATTTTAGGAGCGTTTTTTTTGTTTTTGATCGTCCCACTTTTTAAAAAATATCGTCATTGTGCGTGGCTTCACGGCGAGCTTTTTATTTTTGCTCTCATGTCTTCTTTGTTTGCGCGGTTTGTCATCAAGGAAATTATTACGCTTTTCTATAGCCGTCCCAGACCATTTGAAGCAATTTCATATGTTAAGCAATTGGTATGGGTATCTGGTGGAGATTCTTTTCCTTCGGGGCACGCGATTTTCTTTTTTGCTTTGGCAACGGCAATCGCGTTTTACTACCCGCGCGTTTCAACCATTTTTTTTCTCGGGGCGTTTTCTATGTCGGTCGCTCGGATAAGCGCGGGGGTTCATTGGCCCTCGGACATTCTCGTGGGAGCGGTTTTTGGTATTTTTACTTCAATTGTGTTTCGTTATTTTTTTCTTCTGTGGAAGAAAAAATACAAAAATCAATTTTAAAAAAAATGTCCAGCACACACATTGTGTGTGCTGGACAAAACCTCAAGGTTCGCTAAGCCTCTTCTTCTGGGCAGTCGCCGGTTTTTTGACATATTCTGCCATATTTGCACGACTCCTTGCCACAATCATTTGCTGAAACGCCAACGGTCATTTGCTGAAACGCTTGAAATGGGCTTGTTACATGAATAGGCGTTTTTGTTTCGACCGATTGTCTGGCGCTCTTGTTTGTCATGGCTCCTCCTATGTTTTTGGTGCGGTGCGCTAAAAACGAGGTAGAAACACTGACCGTTTTTTGCTGAAATGCCAGAATGTTTACATGAAAATACGATTCCTTGTTTTTTCGTAGAGATTGTTTAGTTTCTCAAGGAAATACGCTCCCGTGACATACACCCACCAGCAGAAAAACATTCCCGTGAGCAAACTACATAGTTCAGAAATACGATACCATGTAATATCATGAAAGATTAGAGTGAGAGCAAGAAACGCCGACCATAAAAATCCGATTCCGATCATCACTTTCATAATTCCTCATATCGAATTATGTTAAAGTTCAAGATTTCATCGTATATTTTTAATAAAAAATGTCAATTAAAATTCGTTGGAGAGACTTGGCTCCGACTCTCGATTCGCCGTCGCTCACCTCGGTCTAGCCGCCGCCTCGCTCCAACGCGTGCTCGCGCGGGACCCGCTCCGGCGTTCTCGTCTCTACGCGAGCAAAGCAGTTTGCTCGCTCCCTTGCTGGTGCCGCGGGAGAGACTTGAACTCTCATGAGGTTGCCCTCGCAGGATTTTGAGTCCTGTATGTCTGCCAATTCCATCACCGCGGCAAATTAAAATTGATATTAGCACAAAAATCCGTTAGAGTAAACGAGCAGTTCCAGATTATATTTTTTAAAAATGGCTCGTATTATATCTTTTTGCAATCAAAAGGGCGGGGTAGGAAAGACGACAACCGCCGTGAATTTTGCGGCGTATTCTGCCGCACGCGGAAGAAAAACTCTTCTTGTTGACTTTGATCCGCAGGGGAACGCGACATCGGCTTTTTTTCACAATAAGAATCGCCTTGTTCGGTCGGTGTATGACGCGCTGGTCCACGAAATGGATCCGTTTGACATAATCAAAAAAACAAAACTTCACAATCTTGATTTGCTCCCTTCAAATTCAGCTCTTGCCGGAGCAACGATTGAGCTTGTCGCTGTGAAACGGCGCGAATATCGTCTTTCGGAGCTTTTACAAAAGATAGAAAAGCGTTATGATTATATCGTTATTGATCTCCCGCCGAGCTTGGGGCTTTTTCTTGTCAACGCGCTTGTCGCGTCTCGATATATTATTATTCCAGTTCAGTGCGAATATTATGCGCTTGAGGGTTTGGCGGAGCTTTTGCGCACATTTACGCTTGTCAGTAAAAACTTGAAAGTGCGAAATGAGATTTTGGGCGTTTTGCTCACGATGTATGATCGGACATCTGGTCTGCACCGCGCCGTTGCAAAAGAAATAAAGAAAAAATTCCCCGGATATGTTTTTGAATCTGTTATTCCGCGGAATATAAAACTTGCCGAAGCTCCGAGCCACACGCGCTCAATTCTTCATTATGCTCCGTATTCACACGGCGCGAAAGCATATCAGAGATTTACTGATGAGGTTTTTGAACTTATAGAAATTAATCAAAAAAGTAAAACAAACAACTAGTTTTTATACGATTTAGTTTTCAGGATACATTTCCCAATGTTTTCCGCCAAAGACGAATCCGCCCTTGGCGGAAAACGCCTTCACTTATAACGGAAATAGTTATATATTAATTCTATGGATCCATTAGGAAAGGGACTTGATTCCTTAATACCGGACAATTCAATTACAAACTCGACTGATTCGTCCGGTGACGGTACTTCTTCGCATCCTATAATTTCCCGTGAAGACGCGCTACCATCCGAGCGCGACAGCATTTTTTGGATTGAGGTTGATAAAATTGACCCCAATCCTTATCAGCCGCGCCGCGAGTTTAATCCGGAGGCACTGCAAGATCTCGCAAATTCTATTTGCGAGCATGGTGTTATCCAGCCGGTTTTGGTTTCGCGTATTCAAAGAGAAAGTCCGCGCGGGCTCGAAGTCAGATACCAATTGATTGCCGGAGAGCGCCGTTTGCGCGCTTCCCAGCTTGTTGGTCTTCGGCTTATCCCCGCGATTATTCGGAAGCATGAGCCCGATGATCGCCTTAAGCTTGAAATTGCGCTTATCGAAAACATCCAACGCGAGGATCTCAATGTTATTGAGCGCGCGCGCGCCTATAAACAACTTATTAATGAGTTTCATATGGTTCAGCGCGAAGTCGCGTTGAAAGTGGGCAAAAGCCGTGAGTCGATTGCAAACACAATTCGACTTTTAAGCCTTCCCGAAGATATTCAGCAGGCACTCGCGGAAGGAAGGCTTACCGAAGGACACGCGCGAGCGATTTTGATGGTCGGCTCCGATGTTGAACAACAGCGTGTTATGTTTCAGGAGATTATGACAACCGGCATTAACAGCCGCGAAGCCGAGATTCGTTCCCGCGAAATTCTTGGACGGCCCGCTCGGGTAATGCGGCCACGCATGGCGTCTCCAGTTGTGGATCCGGAACTTCGCGCGGCGCAAGCGCGCCTTGAGGAGATTTTAGGAACTCGTGTTGTTCTTCAGAAAAAGGGAGAGCATGGAAAAATAGTGGTTGAGTTTTTCTCGGACGAAGAACTTAAAAGCATTTTACAAAAAATCGTTCGCGAAGTGCAATGACCGTTTTGCTTTGTGGTTTTGTTTGTCATCAGAGTGTTTTGTAATCAACTTCGCGGATTCCTTTTATATTTTTTAACTCGCGGATAACTTTTTTCAGCGTATCAAGGTTTCGTATCGGGCAATGGATAAGAATGACGGGATGTGGCGTGTGTTTGGCATCGGAAATTATTTTTTCCATATTTATTTTATAGCGCGTCATGATATTGGATATGTCTTTCATGAGTCCCACGCGATCGTTCACGATACAGCGGATTTCCGTATCTTGTTTGTTTTTTGCATTAAATGATTTTTCTTCTTCTGCGCGATGTAAGCGTGAGCGAATGTGCTTTCGCGCGGCTGATGTTTTTACGATTTCAAGCCAATCCGAATTCGGATTTTTATTTTTTCTGGTTGCAATCTCAATAACATCGCCGTTTTGCAGAGTATGGTTTAAAGGGACGATTTTGCCGTTTACTTTTGCTCCTGTAGCATTGTGACCGATATCGGTATGAATATGATAGGCAAAATCAATGGGGGTTGATCCTTCAGGCAGATCGATTACATCGCCTTTTGGGGTAAGCGCGAAAATTCGATTTTTAAAAAAATCAATTTTAATTGATTCCAAAAATTCTTCCGGGGTCTGCGAGCTTTTATGCCACTCATGGAGTTGGCGAACCCACGCCAACTCTTTTTTATTCGCGAATGATGTTTTTCGGTCTGTGTATTCTTTGGCGCTCTGAGCCTTTTTTTCAGAGTATGACCAATGCGCCGCGATGCCGAATTCCGCTTCATGATGCATTTCGGCTGTTCGGATTTGAAATTCAACGGGGTATCCGTTCGGTCCGAAGACAGTAGTGTGGATTGACTGATATCCGTTTGGTTTTGGGAGGGCGATGTAGTCCTTTACGAGCCCCGGCATCGGGCGCCAGAGCTTGTGCACAACGCCCAACGCTCCATAGCACGCTTCAAGTGAGGGAACAACGATGCGAAGCGCCACCAAATCAAAGATGCGGTTGATGTCCATCTCATATTTTATGAGTTTTTTATACAAGCTATATAAGTGCTTTGCTCGCGCGTGTATTTCGGAATATGGAATTTTTTCTTTTTTTAATTCTTCTTCAATAAGAGGCTCCAATTGTTCAATGAGTCGTTTTCGTTCTTCAAATGGCGCTTGTATGTTTTTAATAAGCCAGTCGTATTCTTTTGGATACGCGTACGGAAATGCCAAATCCTCGAGCTGACCCTTGAGGCCTCCGATGCCAAGGCGATAACTGAGTGGCGCGTAAATTTCTAAAGTTTCAAGTGCAATGCGTTTTTGTTTTTCGGGTGGCAGAAACTCCAGCGTTTTCATGTTGTGGAGGCGGTCAACGAGCTTGATGATGACGACGCGAATGTCTTCTGCGATGGCAAGAAACATTTTGCGTAAATTTTCTGCGGTTCGTTCAACGCCGTGATACTTGAGCTTGTTTACTTTTGTAACGCCGGTTACCAGAAAACGAACATCCGATCCGAAATTTTTTTCAATGTCATCTGGAGTTATTTTCGTATCTTCACAGGTATCATGAAGGAGGGCGGCGATGATTGTGTCGGTATCCATGTTTAGCCGTGCCAGGTATTCGGCGACCGCCAATGGATGCGAGACATATGGCTCGCCTGAACGGCGCTTTTGTCCCGTGTGAGCTTTTTTTGAAAATTCATACGCAGATCGAATTCGCCCTTCATCAACGGGATGTTTATGGTGCGTCTTTAAAATATGAATTACCTCATCAATACTTGACATTTTATGTTTAAAGTGTACGCTTTGTGAGGTATTTTTACAAATCATTTTAACGAAAGGACGGCTCTATGGTTGAGTGGATCATGACGGCGGAGAGATGGCTCAAGAATGAGTGGTTTGAACAAATAGCGGTTTATTTTTTTGACAATGAAATTTTTCATCGTGCGCGTATATGCGCGCTTCAGCATTTTGAACTTCCACAATGGCGAACGGAGGGCGTTTATCCGAAAGACGATATGAGATTTCTCGAATATGTTTTTTGGGTGCATGCGGTAAATTTTTGTTTTACTCATCCGCATGTACCGCTTAAAAAATATGAGATTATGCGGCGTGATGGGAGCGTGGTGCGCGGAGCGTTTGCTTTACAGTCGCGTTTTGCCGAGCTTGCGGATTGTTCGCACGGAGGAATGACGGCGACGATGCGTCACATATGTCGTAGCGCTTCGCGTGTGAAGGCATTTTTTAATGCGTATGCGCGGTGTCACATACCGTGCGCGAAAGATCGATACGAGATCATGCGCATAGCGCTGGGGAACCTTCGCGAATTGTACGGCAATTCCGTTGCCAATGTTTTTGAAGACGCCAATTGGGACGCATTACAACTTGTTCAGATTCTTGCCCGTAATTTTCCTGCTGTTTTTGGGGATGATTATTATGACGATCCAAGAACGGGTGATCGAATTATATTTGAAAGCCGAGCTCGGCGTATGGCGCTGATGTATGGGGGTCGCGCGCAGAGTTCGGAGGGACGACTGAAAACGCTTTTTTCAATCGAAAAGATTGGACCGATTTCCGATTATCGTACCCCGCAAGCACTTTTCGCGATGGGGATTTTGCATTACAGTCAGGAGCTTCGCGAAAAAATAAATGCCCAAACGATTTTTGAAAAGAATTCTCATGAAGAGTTGAGTATTCGCGCCGGGACGCTTGTTGTCGTCAAAAAGTTTTTGGACGGAATTAATGATGTTCGCCGTGAATATAAACTTCCTCAAATCCATATGGGGCATTTAGATTATTTTCTTTGGTCGTGCGCTCGCGCTTTGCACAATCGGCATCATATAACGCAAACAACCGCATACTGAAGGAGCGCATATGAATAAAGATTTTTGGAAACAGCGATTGATACAAAAGTATAAGTTTCTTGAATATAACGGAAGCGCGCTTGTACGAATTCATTGGCAGGCGGTAGCGAATTATATAGATGGTGTGCTGGGCGTTGATGAGGTATTAATGCGCGTATTTTGGAACATTCTAGCAGATGAAGGTGTTGTGTCTTCGGATTATGAAAACAGGTTCGGACTATTTAACGATAGCAGGATGATGTTTTGCGGTCCTCGATCTGGGAATTCAGGCGCGCCGTTATTTTTTACGAATGTTAAAAATGCTCGAGAATACAAAACGGCGTTTTTTCTAGCGCGCAATATATGGACCACTGCTGTTATTGAAATGCATATTGTGGGGTAAATCAAAACCGTCCCTCGGTAGATGTGGGACGGTTTTTTCTTTACAAAAAATTGTTACGCAGAGTGTCTATTTTGAAGATTTGTGAGGATTATGATGCAGGCAGGTTTTATTACTGCATCGTTCCGGTATTGTTTTTGTGCCTTCCATCATGAGAGATTTGCACAGCTCGCATGTTTTTCCCGTGGGGCGGGCTTTTATCGCAAACGCGCATTTTGGATAATTTGAACAGCTGAAAAACGCGCCGAATCGTCCGCGTCGTTCCACGATTTCTCCTTCCGTGCATTGTGGACAGTGTATGCCGGTTTTTCCTTTCGCTTCTTCTTCGGGGCTTTTTTTAATGTATTTACATTTTGGATAGTTTTTGCATGCGATGAATTTTCCAAAACGACCCTCTCGCTCAATAAGTTTTCCGTCTTTGCACTCGGGGCATGCTTCGCCGGTTTCTTTTGGCGCTTCCATAACACTTCCATCAATTTTTCGCGCGCCGATACATTCGGGAAACTGTTTGCAACTCATAAATTTTCCCAAGCGAGAAAGCTTGATGACCATCGGACCTTTGCAAATAGGGCAGTGGAATTCCTCGGGAGCATCGCCGAGGTTTGTGATTTTTGCTATTTTTTCTTTTGATTTAATTTCTTTTGTGAATGGCGCGTAGAATGCGCGGAGCGTTTTTATATACTCTTTTTTTCCGTCGGCAAGTTCATCGAGCGTATTTTCCATTTCAGCAGTAAACGAGTCGCTGATATAATGTGAAAAATTTTCTTCCAGAAATGTGCTTACGACATCACCGGTGTCGGTCGGTTGGAGGGATCGACCAACTTTTTCAACATACCCGCGGTCTTGGAGTGTTTTTATGATTGATGCGTATGTTGACGGACGGCCGATTTCGCGTTTTTCCAGTTCTTTGACGAGTCCCGCTTCGGTATAGCGTGTCGGCGGTTCTGTTTGCTTTGCTTGCCCTGTTATGTCGTTGAGCTGTAGGGACTCGTGCGCCGTGAGCTTTGGAAGTTCGGTATCTTCACCACGGGCAGCCGGATCGGCAACGAGCCATCCTGGGAACAAAACGACGCTTCCGTTCATTGAAAAGTTCGGAATAGTTTCTGCTTCCGCGGTGATGTTTGCTGAAACTTTTGTGCGGAGTATTTTTGCATCCGCCATTTGTGACGCAAGAGTGCGCGCACGGATGAGTTCGTAGAGCTTTTTTTGTTCGGGTGCTGAACCTGCGGTTGTCGCGGACATGCGTGTTGGACGGATTGCTTCGTGTGCTTCTTGCGCTGTTTTTGATTTCGTCGCGTATACGCGTGGCGTTACATACTCTGTACCGTAGAGCGTTTTAATCTCCGCGTATAGCGCTTCGCGAGCTTCATCGCCTAATGTCGGGCTGTCGGTGCGCATATAGCTGATGTGTCCCTGCTCATAGAGCTTTTGAGCAATTGACATCGTGTATGATGGCGAATATCCAAAGCGCGAGCTTGCTGTTTGTTGTAGGGTTGAGGTTATAAACG
>CAYIPF010000005.1:0-28041 GCA_964365285.1 uncultured Candidatus Saccharibacteria bacterium
TTCTTTTAACGCTTTTTATTTGGCTGGCATTATTTTTGAGTGGGTTTTTCCTTTTACAAAGCGCGGGTCTCACGATCGGACTTTTTAAGGGAATGTTCAGTTATGCGTTTCCGATCTTTGCAAGTTTATTGCCTATTACAGTCCCCGCAAGCATCGGAACATACGAGATGTCACTTGTTTCGGGTCTTCTTTTGGTTGGCGTTTCAAAAACAGCCGCGATTACGGCAAGTTTTACCATGCATATACAGGAGCTTGTATTTATCATTACGGGCGGTACGATAGGATTTCTCTGTCAATTTCTGAAAAAAATAATTAAGTAGCGTGTCTAATAAATAATATGTATGAAATGACGCTATTTGCCGTTACTTTTCTCTTGTAAATCGCGTATTATTCTATAGACATGTCTGGCGAGAATATTCAGTTTTCAAAAAAATTCATTCACGGCGAGCTTATGCTCGGATTTTGGAGTTTTGCAAAAAAGGGGGTTGGCACCCTTGATTCTTTTTTTATACTCAAGGCGCTTTCTTTGTATCAGTTCGGTGTCTATCAGCTCATTCTTGCCGGGTATGCATTTTTGTCGGATTTTTTTCATGATCTTTTTGCGGAGACGATATCAAACGATCTTCAACGGCTTATCGGCGAAAAAAAAGAGGCGGAGGCGAAGAAGTTATTTCGTGAATATGTGGTATTTCGTTTTGGAATGGCATTGATTCCTTGGGCGATAATTTTTTTCGGCGCGCCGTATTTTTCCTTCCGTTATGGTGAAGATGTTATATGGTGGGCGCGGATACTCTCGTTTCTTTTTATTATGGACGCCGTATTAAATCTTTCAACGCTTTTGCTTAAGGTCCGTCTTGAGATGAGTCATCTTGCAACCCGTCCCACGATACAAAAATCCGTCCAGCTTATTATGCTCATGTACTTTTTCTTTTTTTCCAAGTTGGGAATTGCCGAAATATTTATTTCGCAAATAGGCGCGACAATCGTCGTTTTCTTTATTCTTGTCCCAACGCTTTATTCGTGTCTCACGCCGTGGCGAGGAATCGTTCTAGCAAAGAGAGGTCTTTTTTGGCCGGCAATCCGTTCATACGGGAAGTGGGAATTACCGCGCGCGTTCTTTAGTGATTTTGGCGGAAAAGTCCGTCCATGGGTTATCAAGTTTTTTCTCAATACGGAGGCAGTCGGTATTTTTGGCTTCGCGAACGCGATTCTTTCTGCCTTAAAAGATCTTTTGCCAATTCGCACACTGGGACTGCTTGCTCCACAAAAAGCACATGATCAGTACTATATGCGTTTTCTCTATACATATGGAACCAAATATTTTGTGCTTATGAGCGTAGGAATTGCGATAGCGGCGGCAATTGCCGTTCCTTCCATGGTGCGATTTTTATTTCCTCACTTTACGAGCTCCATTCCGATACTGTATGTTTTGCTCATCGTTATTCCCATTTTTGGTTTCTCAAAAATAATAACGACGCTTCTTGTGGTTGAACGCCAGCAGAAGTTTATTTTTTATCAAGCGGTTGTGCAAAGTGTTTTTACTGTCGCATTTCTTGTTCTTTTTCTTCCGCTGTTTGGTATTATGGGTCTTGCGTTCTCTGAAATCGCAGCCGTTTTATTCTCAACGACGGTGCGGTATTGGCATCTTGTGCGTTTGGGCGTTATTGAGCGATTTCCGTTTCGGATATTGTGGCACTTTGGCGATGAGGATCGACGGATTTTTTTAGTTATCAGAGGGCATGCGCGTTCGTTTTTGCCAATAATGTTTCAACGCGCATAAAAATAAATTTTATGAATAATAATGGATCTGTTGCGTAACAATATGAAAAACAAAAATCTTAAGAAATTTTACGATACGGTTTATAAAAAAGGCGAAAATAAGCATTATACGCCGCTTTTGTTTTCAGGCGATAAAATTCCTCCGGCTAAATCAGAAGTTTTAAAAGAAATTGCGTGGAAAGGGAAAAGCGTTTTAGACGCGGGATGCGGTACAGGAGAGCTCGCGTTTTTAATTGCGAAAAAAGGAGCTCGGCGCGTTTTAGGAGTTGATTATTCAGACGATGCCATTCGTTCGGCAGAGGTTTCTCATCGACATCCGGCGCTTTCATTTACTAAAAAAGAAATCGGCGCTATCGATGAAAAATTTGACATTATCGTTTCACTGGGAACATTGGAGCACATGGACGATCCATTTGGAGCTCTCAAAAAATTAAAATCTCTATTGAAGCCGAAGGGATCACTTATTGTTACATGTCCAAATTGGACTAACCCTCGCGGGTATATATTGTTGGTGCTTAAGTTTCTTTTTGATGCAAAAATCACCCTTGCTGATATTCACTATTTCACCCCACTTGAGTTTAAGGAGTGGGCAGAGAAGCTAAAAATGAAATTATCATGGCGAACCATTGATCATGATTGGGGTTCGGGGGAGCGATTACTAAAAGATTTCAATCGGCGGATTCCGAATATACTTTTAGGGAACAAGCGCTTTGCAACAAATCAAAAAAGAATACAGAGATTTATTGCGTGGCTTGAAAAACACCTTTCCGTCATTAAAGACGGCAATCCGCAGGGGGGCGCGGTAGGGCTTTATCATTTCAAGAAATAGCAACAAGCGCCGTTAAAAGTAAGAAACAAAGCAAGCAAAACCATAGTTTTAATATAAGGACAAGATTGTAGCGGAGTTTCGGTTCTGTTATTATTTTTTCATTCTGTTATTTTACACCTTAAAAGGAGAGGCGCGCATGCTTCCACGAAGCGAGAAGTTTAATTTTGAAAATCTCTTTATCTTTGAGATGGCGAATAACCATCAAGGGGATGTTGAGCACGGAAAACGGATTATCCGTGAGATGGGCGGAATTGCAAAAGAATTTGGCATTCGCGCCGCAGTAAAACTTCAATTTCGCGATCTTGATACCTTTATTCACCCGTTGCATGTCGGGGACAAATCCAACAAGCACATCCCCCGTTTTTTGGGGACGCGTCTTTCAAAAGAGCAATTTTGCGAGTTGATTGATGATATTCGAGCGCATGAGATGATTCCTCTTTCAACGCCGTTCGACGAACGGTCGGTTGATTGGATTGAAGAGTTCAATCTTCCGATAATCAAAATCGGTAGCTGTTCAGCACAGGATCGTCCTCTCTTGGAGCGCGTTTCGGCATCGGGGCGTCCGGTGATACTCTCTACAGGCGGTCTCACATTTCACGACATTGATTGGGCCGTGAATTTTTTGGAAAAACGCGCCGTACATTTTGCTCTCATGCATTGTGTTGCGGAGTATCCAGTGTCGCACACAAGCGTTCACTTGAATCAGATTGAGCTTATGTGCCGTGCGTATCGTGGAGTGACAATCGGCTTCTCAACGCATGAATCGCCGTCGGAAATGGGCCTTATTGGTTTAGCCTATACAAAAGGCGCGCGGATTTTTGAAAAGCATGTTGGCGTTGAAACCGATATACACAAACTGAACGCGTACTCTGCGAATCCTGAACAGGTGCGTTCATGGGTTCAGGCATGGAAATTCGCGGTTGAGGCCTGTGGCAGTGGGGGTGAGCGAGCGATTTCAGAAAAGGAACAGGCAGATTTGCAGTCTCTCAAACGCGGTGTGTATATCACACGTGAGGTTAAAAAGGACTCGGTGATAGATGAGAAGGATGTCTTCTTTGCAATCCCAATTCAGAAGGATCAGTTGTCATCCGATCGCTGGCTTTCTGGATTGACGGCTGATCGGGATTATCATGATGGAGACGCTCTGTGCGCTTCAGTGAGATCGCAGGAACCGACGGAACGCGAAATGATATTCGCGTTCACCAGAAAAGTACGGCGTCTTTTGAACGAAGCAAAGCTTTTTGTCGGGCACGATATCAAGGTTGAGCTCTCGGCTCATTATGGCATAAAAAACTTTCATAAATACGGATGCGTACTTGTGGAATGCGTTATGGGCGAAGAATACGCGAAGAAAATCATCGTCCAAATTGGAGGTCAATGGAATCCGTCACACTATCACAAAAAGAAACTCGAAACATTCCATGTGCTTCATGGCGAACTCACGGTTGAGGTAGAGGGTCGTCTGTATCGGGGTCTTCCGGCGGGAGCTAAACTGTCTATACCGCGAGGCGTGGTGCATGCGTTTGGCACCGACACGGGCGTTATTTTTGAAGAGATCTCTACGGCAGAAGTTCCCGGCGATTCCTTTTATCATGATCCTAAGATTGCCGGTATGCCGCGACAAGAACGAAAGGTTGTCTTGCAGAATTGGGGCAAGTATCAATTCGAAGAATTAAAGTAATTTCATCCAGCACACTGTGCTGGATTTTAATTAAAGCGTTGCGCTTATTTATTGAATCCCGCACATAGTATTATTTGCGAGAAAAAATGATTAGAAATTAACTTGATTATGCGCAATCAAAAAGATTATGAACAGAATCTATGTGCGGGATGAACCCGCTACTCAGTAGTTTGACAATATTAAATTTTAATGGTTCTAATTAAGTTAAGTTGCGTTGTGCGTTTTTTGTTTTGGCAATAGGAGGATTCGCGGGACTTATTATCGCATTTAAGCGCAAAGAACTTTAACAAAAGAAAGGCGTGAATGATGAGAAGGGTAAAGATCATCGGAGCAGGTTCCATCGGGAATCATTTGGCGCAGGCGGCACGGTGCATGGGATGGTCGGTTGCAATCGTTGATGCCGATCCAAAAGCATTGGAGCGGACGAAGAATGAGATTTATCCAAAGCGCTATGGAGCGTGGGATGAATCTATTGAGCTCTATGAAGCGGGGAGAGAACCCAAGGGCGGATATGATGTTATTTGTATCGGAACTCCTCCTGATGTGCGTATGAAATTGGCACTGGACGCTTTAGGAGAGAGGCCAAAAGTAATTCAGTTGGAAAAACCATTATGCGGTCCGTATCCTACGGGACGCGTTTCACTTGATGCGTTTATCCATGCGTATTCGTGCCAGCACGACACGAAAGCGGTTGTTGGGTATGATCATGCCGTTGCGCGGTCAGTCTCGCATGTAACGAACATTCTTGATCGGGGACTTATCGGCGAAGTTCAAACAATTGATGTGGAATTTCGGGAGCATTGGCGTGGAATTTTTTCCGCTCATCCATGGCTACATGGACCGGAAGATACATATCTCGGATATACTGCGCGTGGTGGTGGAGCATCGGGAGAACATTCCCACGCTCTTCATCTCTGGCAACTGTTTGCGCGACATTCAGGGTTCGGTGATCCCAAGCGGATATGCGGTGTTTTTAAATGGGAAAAGGCATCGGAGCGTGTGCCATGCGCTTCGTATGATTCAATCGCCACTTTCACAATTGAGACAGACAGGAACATGATAGGTCGGGTTGTGCAGGATGTCATAACATATCCGACAAGAAAATGGGCGCGAATTCAGGGAAGCGAAGGATCTGTTGAATGGATGTGTAACGGCGCGTCGCAGGGCGGCGATCTCGTGGTTCTCCGTCTCAAAAATGATCCGCTAATTGAAACTCCATTTTTAAAAACCCGTCAGGATGATTTTTATGAGGAAATGCTTCATATACAAGAGATACTTGATGGAAGTGTTTTAGCGGAAGATTCACCTATATCGTTTGAAAGTGGTGTTCTGGTAATGAAAATGCTGGCAACGGTCGGGATGTATGGCGATACAGCGATGCGTTCCATTACATTTTAAAGACCTGTGTCGTTTTCCACCGCACAGTGCGGTGGATTTTTTTATGAAACCATTATATAGAGTATACTGTTTTAATAGACGCAATCTCTTGCGCAAAATGTTTATAGATTACTAATAATTATACCATGGAAATTCTCGCAATTATACCCGCGCGTGGCGGATCAAAATCAATTCCGCGCAAAAATATCAAGGAGCTTTGTGGCAAGCCATTAATTGCATGGACTATTGAGGAAGCAAAAAAATCTAAATATATTACGCGCGTGATTGTTTCAACGGACGATGAAGAAATTGCGTCTATTGCTAAACAATATGGCGCCGAGGTTCCGTTTCTGCGTCCTAAAGAAATTTCAGGCGATTACGCTCTTGATATTGAATTTCTTACGCACGCTTTAGATTTTTTGAAAGAGAAGGGGTATGAGCCGGAGCTTGTTTTACGGCTTCCTCCGATCTCTCCTCTCCGCACGGCAGAACACATTGATGATGGAATTGAAACGCTACTTAAAAATCCCGACGCAGATTCTGTGCGTCCTATTACGGAAGCGCCAAAACACCCATATAAAATGTGGCGTATCAACGAATCAGATAGCCGTTTTTTGGAGTCATTTTTGCCAGAATCATTTACACACATGCATGAACCCCATAATATGCCACGGCAAGCTCTACCCACAGCATATATTCATACAGGGGCAATGGATGTTTTGCGATTGAGAACGATTCGGGAGCTTGCATCAACATGCGGAAATAAGGTCGCCTATTTTTTTATGAAACCGGAAGATTCGGTGAACATCGATTATGAGATTGATTTTGAATTCGCAGAACTTTTAATGAAAAAACGCATTGAGCGTAAAAACATATGATTTTTTGGTTTTTTTTCGCTCTTGGGAGCGCTGTTTTTCATTCTTTAACGCAGGCGTATTCCAATTATCTCGTTTCAAGCCGCAAGTTTTCAAAGGCGACAATTTCTTTTTATTCTACAGGAATCGCCTCAATTATTCTTTTTGCGATTTCGGCTTTCCGCGGTTTTCCTGCGGTTGATGAGCGTTTTTTTGTCGTTGTTTTTGTAACGGGAGTTCTTAATTTCATAGCGTTACCGCTGATGCTTAAGGGGTATGAAGTAGGAGAATTTTCTTCGGTTTTTTCAATGACGCTCTTCACTCCGGTTTTTGCGATTCTAACCGCATTTCTTTTTTTTGGAGAACGCCCATCATTGGTTGGCGCGATTGGTATTTTTTTAATACTTGTGGGCTTAGCATACATTGGCGCAAAACCCGCGGAAGAAGGGCAGAGCGACGGGCATCGCCTCAAAGACATTCGGACGGGCAATATCTATGGCATTATCGTGGCGCTTATTTTTTCTGTTTCGGTTAATTTTGATAAACTTGCAGTTCGCTATTCGGACATATTTTTTTCCGGTGCTTTTATAACAGGATTTATCGCTCTCTTAAATGCGTTGTATCTTTTGTTTTCCGATCGTCAGAAGGCGCATTCTATCAATGAACGAAAAAGCGCTTTTGGCGTAGCGGCCCTTTCCGTTATTGGAATTTTTTCTGCCGGCACATTTATTTTTTACAATGCGGCAATTAGTTCCGGACTTGTTTCATATACCATCGCGATTAAACGCACGGGAATTCTTTTCGGAATTTTGTGGGGGTGGCTTTTCTTTTGTGAAAAAAAACTTCGACAAAAGCTTGTGGGAGTTGTTATTGCGCTTGGCGGGGTTTTCCTAATTTTTGCTTCGCTATAGGTGTTTTTGTGGAATTTTTTAATTGTGCGAGGGGTTTACAGTTGATAGTTTAATATGTAGTATTGGGGTCATGACGTATCGCGGACTTCAGCAATTTTATACAGTTTGCATAACAGCGCTTTTGTATGTTGTGCCGTTTTTGCCTTTGTATGTAGCAAATTCGATGCTCTTTCCGTTCATTACCGGACGGAATTTTGTTTTTCGCATCATTGTTGAGATCGCCCTCGTTCTTTGGATTGGGCTTGTCTTTTTAAATAAGGAATATCGGCCGACGCTTTCTCGCGTGATGCAGGCGGTGCTGATATTTGTCGGAGTTGTATTTTTAGCGGATCTTTTGGGGGCGAGTTTTTATCGCAGTTTTTGGTCTAATTACGAGCGAATGGAGGGCTTCCTTATGATTGCTCATATGGTTGCGTTTTTTATCATTACCGCGACAGTTTTTCGTTTGAAAGAATGGAAGATTTTTGCGCATCTGACGGTTTTTGCGAGTCTCGGCGTTTCATCCTACGCTCTTCTTCAACGATTGGGATATTTCGTATCTTTGCAGGGTGGGAACCGTGTTGATGGAACAATCGGAAATCCTACTTATCTTGCGGCATATTTAATGCTTTCGATTACCATCGCGCTTGTTCTTTTTTTTAATACTGAAAAGCGCTGGCTCAAGCATCTCTATAGTGCGGGGATAATTTTTGAACTTCTTATAATTTATTTTAGCGCGACTCGTGGCGCTGTTCTTGGTGTTATTAGCGGTTTTGTGCTGTTCGGCGTTCTTTTTCTTTGGCTTTCACGAAACGATAATAGATACGCGTTTAGGAAACGGAGCGCTATCGGTGTACTTGTTGCCGCTCTCGTTATCCCGCTGTTTTTCTGGAGCATTCGTGGAACAGAATTCGTAAAATCAAGCCCCGCGCTGTATCGTTTAACATCCGTTTCATTTTCAAGCCAGACTATTGAATCCCGTTTTCTTATTTGGAGTATGGCTTTGGAAGGAATCAAAGAGCGGCCGGTTCTTGGATGGGGACAGGAGAATTTTAATCTTGTGTTTAATGAATATTACAAAACGCGTTTATGGCAACAGGAGCCGTGGTTTGATCGCGCGCACAGCAGTGTTTTTGACTGGCTTTCAAACGCGGGGGTTTTGGGCCTTGTTTCATATCTTTCTCTTTTTGTCTCTGCCCTGTATGCGCTGTGGCGGCTTTTGCGCGCGGGACACATCACAAATCTAATTTTTTCCGTCGCTGTTTCTGGACTTTTTGCGTATTTTGTTCAGAATCTTTTTGTTTTTGATAATTTTAATACATATTTTATCTTTTTTGCCGCGCTTGCGTTTCTTCATTTCGCCGCGTTTCAGCATTCGCATGAAGCGGAACATAAAAAACCGCATCATGTCGGCGGAGACAGCAACGAACTCGGGGTTTCTGTGAGCGTTTTTGCTGTCGCGATTTTTATTGGAATCATTGCGGTATATTTTTTAAACATACGGCCTATACAGCAGGCGCGTTCGCTTATTAACACGCTTCAGCTTGTGCGAGGAGACGCGCCTTCAAAAGTTGTTATGCCCGCGTTTGCGGAAACGCTTTCTTACGGCTCGTTTGGAGATAGAGAGGTTTCTGAACAGCTCGCGCAGTATGGCACGCGAGTTGCCGATACTGCGAGCGTTCCAAATGATGAGAAGCGCGCTGTTTTAGCGGAGGTTATTCGCCAATTAGAAAAACAGGTTTCACTTCAGCCGGATGATATTCGTTATCGTCTTTTTTTGGCGTCTTTGGGGTATCTACGAGCCGCGTTTTTTGACCAGCAATTCGCTCCAAAGGCAGAACAGGAATTTAAAAAGGTTATTGAAATGACCCCGACAAAACAAAACCTTTATGTTGGTTTAGCGCAATTGTATATGGCAATTGGCGATCATGAGAAAGCGTTTTCGGTTTCACGGGCTATGTACGAGCTTGATCGGGAATTTCCGGATGGCGCTATGTTCTATATTGTTACGGCCATTTATTCAAAACGATTTGATCTCGCGCAAGAAGCTATTGTATTGCATCCGGAATTTCGTGTAGCACCTCGCGGAGTATTTGTGGCAAACGCGTATGCCGCCGTTAAGAAGTTTGATGCCATGGTTCCTCTCTACAAAGACATTATCGCGTCAGATCCAAAAAATCCTCAATATCACGGAAATTTATCGGCAGTGTATGCACAACTCGGTAAGCGTGATTTAGCGAAACAAGAAGCCGAAGAAGCAATTCGCCTTGATCCGTCGTTTAAAGAGCAGGGAGAGACGTTTATAAAATCTCTCGGATTTTGAAAATTTTCCGTATACTATGCGGTACATTTACTCGCACTATGCGCCTCCTATTCAATGCTTCTATTGCTCATTCTACAATTCGCGCGAATTATAGAATGAGACGGTTTAGGCGATTCGTGTCGCGTCATCACAGAGAATCTTCAGGCTCCCGTCTTTATCACTCACCGTTCCTTTGATGGTCGCGATTGTTCCTTCGCGCCAGACGATTTCGGTTTCTTTCAGCACGCGGGGAAAGACGAGTGCTTCCGCGTGACCCGTCATATCTTCCAGTTGCACGAATAGCATCGGCTCTCCCTTTTTTGTGAGAATTTTTTTTGCTGTGCCAATGAGACATCCGATGGTAACATTTTTGCCGTTTGAATTAGTCATAAGTGAAGCAAGGGTTGATACAGAGTGAGGAAAGCGATGCAGGTATTCTCCAACCGGATGTTCGGATACGAAAAGTCCTAAATGCTCTTTTTCCCATTGAAGAATCTCTTTTTTATCTATTGCGCGCGCCGGCGCAAGAGCGATTGATCCGCCCGCGTTTTGAACTGTGCCAAACAAACTGGATTGTCCTTGTGACTTTTGTTTTTTGTGTTCGCGCGCGTATTCAAGGATGAGGTCAACGTTGTGGAGGAGCGTTGCGCGGTCAGCAAACAAATCAAGCGCACCGCACTTCATAAGAGCTTCTATTGATTTTTTATTGAGATCTTTGTGCCCGATCCGTTCAATAAAATTTCCGCAATCAGTGAACCGTCCGTTATTTTTTCGTTCTTCGATAATGATTGCGACAATGTTCTCGCCGACATTTTTTATCGCCGAGAGCCCGAACCGAATTTTCGGTTTTTTTGTATTGGGAACGACCGTAAATGTTTCAAAACTTTCGTTGATGTCAGGCGGGAGCACTTCGATTCCCATTTCCTTCGTTTCTTGTACTAACAGCGCTATTCGTTCAATGTCGGCGAGCTCCGCGGTCATGAGAGATGCCATAAATTCTGCCGGATAATGCGTTTTTAAGTACGCGGTCTGATAGGCAAGAAGCGCGTAGCATGCCGCGTGCGAGCGGTTGAATCCGTAGCGCGCGAACGGAGGAAAGAGTTCCCAAATTGCTTCAGCCGTTTTTTCATTAATACCATTTTGAATCATTCCAGAAACAAGCCGCTCCCGCTGTTGATTAAGGAGTTTTTTTATTTTTTTGCCGATTGCTTTGCGGAGCGTATCGGCTTCTGCGAGCGTAAAGCCCGCAAGATTTTGGGCGATTCGCATCATTTGTTCTTGGTAGACTCCGATGCCATAGGTATTTTTAAGGATTGGCTCAAGCTGTTGATGGAGGTATTCAATTTTTTCTTCGCCGTGCTTGCGTTTGATGTATGATGGAATCAAGTCCATCGGTCCCGGGCGGTAGAGAGCAACCATTGCAATAATATCTTCGAGTTCGGTCGGTCGTAATTCTTTCAAATATCTTCGCATGCCTGACGATTCCATCTGAAATACACCTGTTGTTTTTGCGTCTTGGAACAAGCGGTATGTTGCCGCGTCATCAAGTGGTATTGTATCAATATCGATATGTATGTCGTAAGCGCTGCGTATTCGTTTGAGAGTATCTTCGATGATACTTAAATTTTTAAGTCCAAGAAAATCCATTTTTAAGAGGCCGAGATCTTCAACGGAGTGCATTTCGTATTGAGTGACGAGGATTTGCTGTTCCGCGTTTCCAATTTCTTTTTCGTTTAAGCGCGGAGGATATTGCAGGGGGAGGTAATTGTATAATGGCTTCGGACCGATGACGACTCCGCACGCGTGTGTGGATGCGTGACGCGCTACGCCTTCGAGTTTAAGCGCTAAGTCAAGCAGTCGTTTTACATCGGGGGAGTTTTCATAGGCGGTTTTTAATTCCGGTACGGTTTCCATACACTCTTTGAGCCAGCCGATTTTCATTCCTTGAGTTGGATTAAACGGAATAAGCTTTGAGAGCTGATCACAAAAGCCGTATGAGTATCCCAACGCGCGGCCCGTATCTCGAATCGCGGCGCGTGCGGCCATAGTACCAAAGGTAATTATTTGTGCTAAATGATCATAGCCATATTTTTCCGCGGCATAGCGTAAAACTTCGTCGCGTCCCGTATCCGCAAAATCTAGATCAATATCTGGCATTGAAATACGCGATGGATTTAAAAATCGCTCAAAAAGAAGGTTGTATTTTAATGGATCAATGTTCGTTATATTTAAGAGATAGCTGACCAGTGAGCCCGCGGCTGATCCGCGTCCCGGTCCTACGACGATACTATGTGATTTTGCCCAATGTACGAAGTCCCGCACAATGAGGAAATACGAGGAGAACCCCATTTTTTTAATGACCGAAAGTTCATAGTCAAGTCGTACACGAACTTCTTCGGAAGCGTTTTTATATGTCGTTTCAAACCGTGATAGAAGCCCTTGATGACAGAGTTTTTCAAGATAATTATCAAGATTTGTTTCGTCTTTCGGCAGGATGAACGTCGGAAGAAGCATTCCGCCCAACGGTATTTCGAGATGTACAAGGTCGGCAATGCGATTCGTGTTTTCAATAGCTTCCGGGTGATCGGGGAACAGACGGAGGATTTCTTCGCCGGTTTTCATAGAAAAATCCTCATGTTTCATTGTCATGCGATTCGTGTCGTTGACGGTTATGCCCGTTTGCACGGAAATTAAAATATCCTGCGCTTCCCGATCTTCTTTATGAATATAGTGAATGTCATTTGTCGCGACGACCTCCGCGCCGGTTTTTTTTGATAATTCAAGTAGCGCGTCATTTATGATTTTTTGTTCGGGCATATTCGCGTGGGCTCCAAGCTCAAGGAAAAAGTATTCTTTTCCAAATATATCCTGGTATTCGCGAATAAGCCGTTCTGCGGACGGAAGCTGTCCTCCGAGAATTGCTTTTGACACTTCAGAACTCATACAACCGGAGAGCGCTAAAAGCCCCGATGAATATTTTCTCAGCGTTTGCTTGTCAATGCGGGGTTTATAATAGTAACCCTCGAGGTGCGCGATGGTCACAAGACGCATGAGATTTTTATATCCTTCGTAATCTCGCGCAAGAACGGTAAGATGATGGCGCTTGTTGTCGATATTCGGGCGTTTGTCGGTGAGTTTTTCGTACGCAATATACATTTCGCATCCGATAATTGGTTTTATTCCCGCCTTTTTCGCTTTTTGGTAGAATTCAAGAGCGCCATAGAGATTTCCATGGTCTGTAAGCGCTAGGGTATCCATGCCTAAATTTTTTGCGCCCTCGATTAAGTCGTCGATTTTGGGGAGGCCATCGAGCAAGCTATAATGAGAGTGGACATGGAGGTGAGTAAATTTCATATATAGTTTATAGTTTATAGTTTATAGCGCATAGCTTCAAGGGGACATTTGAGATATTTTTTAAAAACATATTTAATCAGCGGGTCTTATTTATTTTTATTGTTCTATCGGCTAATTCGCACGAATTAGCCGATAGATTGCCAAAATTTATATAGATTATAATGAGAGTCTAACATGAAAAAAAAATGCGGACATATCATAGGAATAGATGAGGCGGGCAGGGGACCTTTGGCGGGACCCTTGGTTGTGGGCGGAATCAGGATAGAATCACGAATCAAGAATTATGAGTCAAGGTTTTTTGGTGGAATTAGAGATTCTAAAAAGCTTTCTTCTCAAAAGCGGGAAGAATGGTTCAAGAAACTGACCGCTAATCCGCGTATTGAATGGGCATATGCCGTAATTTCGCCAAGAGTAATCGATAAAATCAACATTTTGCAATCCGCGCGCAGAGGCGCGTATCGCGTATATAAAAAATTAGCGGGAAATTGTCCCTGTAAGGCGATGCTCGACGGCAGTTTACGGCTTCCCGCTAGTATTCAACATAAAGTTTTTATAAAAGGCGACGAGAGGTTTCCTATTATCTCCGCGGCTTCAATCATCGCCAAGGTTATGCGGGACAGGATGATGACGCGATTGCATAAAAAATATCCCGCGTATGGTTTTGATATTCACAAGGGATATGGGACGCCAATGCACTACGCGCGGATCAAAAAATCCGGAATTTCAGAAATTCATCGCAAAACATTTCGTTTGATTTGATGAAGTTATCTTACGAGGTTGAACCTCGTAAGATATAAAAAACGCCGAGCAAAGCTCGGCATTTGGTTGTTTATTAAAAGTCAAAAACATAATTCGGACAGGATTCTTCACAGGAATTACCTGTAGAAACTCGGCTTCTTCTCGCGTTTTTAAGAAGGTTTTTTGCCGCATCATCTGGCGTTTTTCCATCTGCGCAAAAGGAGCCATATGATGCTTCGCGAAGAGTGTGAATGTGCCATCCGTGTACCCAAACACGGTATGATCCTGTACCAAACCACTCGATATCAGGATGCCCAAACTTTTGCTTCAGTTCTGCCATAGCATCACGCGCGGTCTTTTTGCTCATGCCCCCCCCTCCTTGTGTAATTGGTAAGATTTTTAAGTTGCCGAAGTAAGAAAAGCACGGAACTCCTGTTTTTGCAATGCTGGTGTATTTTGCTTGCTAAGCTAACGCTAATCTGATACAGTATTCAGCATGGTTGTCAGAATGCGGCATACAAAAAGCCAGCGCAATCGGCGCCGGTCGCATCACGCCTTGAAACAAAAGGCGTTTTCTCTTTGCAAAAATTGCAAAACCAAAATTTTACCTCATATCGTATGCGTCAATTGCGGGTATTATAACGGTAAAAAAATGATCGATGTATTGGCTAAAGCGACCAAGAAAGGGGCAAAAAAATCTAAAAAAGTGAAAGCAGAAGAAAAAGAATCACACGACGAACATAAGCACTAATTTTTCATTTTTAACTTTGTACTTTTAATTCTCATTTAATGGCTTCTCGGCACCTTGCACGATCAATCGCTATGCAATCCCTCTATGAGTGGGATTTTAATGATTTTAAGGACGGCGCGATTGATGCAATTGTTGAAAAAAATGTTAAAGAATTCGGCCCGGGGCTTGAGGATATCGAGTTTATTTGGCGCCTCGCGCGAGGAGTAAAAGAAAAGCTTGCTGAAATTGACAAGATTATCGGGATTTCCGCTCCAGAGTGGCCCATCAATCAGATAGCCGCCGTAGATCGGAGCGTTTTGCGTTTAGGGCTTTATGAACTTTTATTTGGCAGTCATGATGAGGTTCCTCCAAAAGTTGCCATTAATGAAGCGATAGAGCTGGCAAAAAGTTTTGGCGGAGAAACTTCGGGCAAATTTGTGAACGGTGTTTTGGGCACGGTATATCGGGAAATCGGCGAGCCGGGCAAGGAGTATCCAACGCGTGCGGAAAAAACGGTAGAAGAGGAGAATTTTCTTCCCGTTGCTCGCTCGGAAGCGTACACTGCTGTATCCGCTTCCCGATCTTCGCTAGGTAATAAAAAAGAAGTGGAAGATGTGTTAAAAAAAGACAAGGATGACGACGATAAAGATGAAGACGGAGCTCCGGAAAAATAATTACGCAGTAGGTCTAATGAATCGCGGATCGTGAATTATGAATCAAGTCCTGATTCCTGATTCTTGCTTCGTGCTTCTCTAACCAAGTGCCAGACATCAAAGAATTTTCGGATCAAATCAAGATTTCTTTCAAGAATCCTGATTTGCTATTGCAGGCGTTTGTCCATCGTTCATATTTGAATGAAAATCCGAGATTTCGACTGTCGCATAATGAACGATTGGAGTTTTTGGGAGACGCGGTGCTTGAGCTCGCGGTAACGGAAGTTCTCTACGAAAAGTATCCCGAAAAGCCCGAAGGCGAGCTCACAAGTTTTCGCGCGGCGCTCGTAAATGCCAAAATGCTTTCGATTGTTGCCGAAGCGCTTGGAATGAACGAGTTTCTCCTTATGTCAAAGGGCGAGTCAAAAGATACTGGCCGTGCTCGTCAATTCCTTTTGGCAAACGCTCTTGAAGCGGTCATCGGAGCAATATATCTTGATCGTGGGTATGAAACGACGCGGGAGTTTATTATGGAGAACATTGTAGTTCGTTTGTCTGATGTTATTGAGAATAAACTTTTTCGCGATCCTAAAAGCCTGTTTCAGGAATTTGCGCAGGAAAAAGTCGGCATAACACCGTCGTATCAGGTTATTAAAGAATGGGGACCTGATCACGATCGGAATTTTGTTGTCGGTTTGTATCTGAAGGACGAGCTTGTCGCGGAGGGTGAAGGACATTCAAAACAAACAGCAGAAGTAAATGCGGCAGAGAAGGGGCTTGTGGCGAAGAATTGGAATTAAAATTTTTAGTTTTTTAAAAAAAAGGGGGTTGAAAATGATGGCCATGATTAAGTGTAGTGAGCCGTTGCTTGAGGGAATTATTTGTGAACTCTCTTTAAAAAACTTTAAACATGATGTAGGATTTAAGCCCGTGCCGTTTAAGGATGGCGTTATCATCCGTGGCACTATTCCAAAAGTTGATTTCGATGCGCTAAAAGCTATTAATGGGTTGCAATGGGTGAGGTGCGACAGCATGATGGATTTTATGTAATAGTCAGCAACTCTATTGGGAAGCGTCTTCACGACGCTTTTTTGTTTTAATGCGCTAAAAATGATAGATTTAAGCGGTCTCATTTTTTATGAAATTAAAATCTATAGAAATCGCTGGTTTTAAGTCATTTGCCAAGACGACTGTCTTGGAATTTCCTTCGTCCATCGTTGCTATTGTCGGCCCGAATGGCTCTGGGAAGTCCAATATTGCCGAAGCCATCCGCTGGGTCTTGGGTGAGCAGTCGATGAAATCATTGCGTGGTAAACGCGGGGAAGATTTAATTTTTTCCGGAACACCGAAAGCGTCAGTCATGGGTAAAGCGTCGGTAACGCTTCATTTTGATAATTCCGCGCGCGCGATTCCGCTGGATTTTGATATGGTAAGTTTAGGGCGTAAAATTTTTCGCGATGGGCTTAACGAATATTATTTGAATGGTTCACAGGTGCGCCTTCGCGATATCGTTGAGCTTTTGGCGAAAATTGGTTTGGGAGAAACGAAGCACAATATCATTGGACAAGGCGAGGTAGATCGAATATTACTCGCTTCCTCGCGTGACAGGCGCAGCATGCTTGAGGAGGCGTTGGGTCTGCGCGTATATCAGTTGAAGAAAAAAGAATCTTTTAGAAAGCTTGCCGAAACCGAAGAAAATATGAAGCGAGTGGAGGATTTGGTAAAAGAAATCGCGCCGCATTTGAAATATCTTAAAAATCTCAAAGAGCGGGCGGAACAGCGGGGCGCGTATGAAAAAGAGCTTCGCGAATTTTATATAAGTTATTTTTCAAAATTATGCGCGATGCTTGATGATGAGCTTAAAAAGATTCAGACGGAAGACGCGCCCCTTAGTAATCTTTTAAAAAAAATCGAGGAGGGGATTATACAGCTCCAGAAGGACACGATGGGGAAGGAGGAAATTGCTAAAAAATTCTCCGCTATCCGTGAATTGGATACTGCGGTTCGCGCTATTGATCAAAAGCGCGTCGGCTATGAACGGGAACTCGGGCGCCTTGAGGGAAAGATTGAAGCGGAAACTGAACGGTCGCAAAAACCAATCGAACGGATCGTTGACATCCCATTCGTCGTGGGAGAGATCAGGCGGTGGCATAATGCTGTTCGTGAACTTTTGAAATCAGAAAGCGCGGAATTGATAAAAAAATCCCTTCGCGAAATGGATCATGGTTTTGGGGGTCTTCTAGAAACAATTGCAAAAGGAAAAATTCTTGAAAATCCAGCGCCGCCCGAGCTTTTAAAGGAATTTGAAAAAGAGAAGCAAAAATTTCAAGAGCTCGTTGAAAGCTTGAATGAGGAGGCGTCTGTCGCACGCGTGAAACTCCAAAAAGAAGAAGATGGATACCGCACAGTTCAGCAGGAATTAAGGATGCTTGATCGCACGATGCGCGAAAAGGAAGAAGAACGATCCGAACTTCGTCTTCAGCGGGAGCGGACGCGATATGAAATGGAGCGAATTGAAAAAGAAAAAGCGCGCGTTCTCTCCGAAATGGAATATGTCGGAATTAGTGTGGAAGGCGTGAACACAGGCGGAGGAGTTTTTGACTCATTTTCAACTGACGAACTTCGCAAAAAAATCGAAAAGACAAAATTGCGCCTTGAAGAAATCGGTGGAATTGATGGGGGTACGATGAAGGAGTATGAAACGACAGAAACGCGGTACGCGTTTCTGTCGCAGGAGCTTGCCGATCTGATGTCTGCGCGCGCGGATTTGGACCATTTAGTAAAAGATTTAGATAGTACGATTGAACGCGATTTTGAGGAGGGGTTTGCGAAAATCCAGAACGAGTTTCAGAATTATTTTAAAACTATTTTTGGAGGAGGGAAGGCGATTTTACGGCATGAAGCGGTAAAACCTGAATTTGACGAAGAAGGAAACGAAATGAAGTTCGCGGAAGACGATGAAAAAAAAGCGTTTGGAATCGAGATTGATGTTGATCTTCCGCGAAAACGGATTAAATCAATGGCGATGCTTTCTGGAGGCGAGCGAGCATTGACCGCAATTGCGCTCTTGTTTGCCATTTCGGCCGTGAATCCCCCGCCGTTTTTAGTGCTTGACGAAACAGACGCGGCACTGGACGAGGCAAATTCAAAATTGTACGCTGACACACTCGTTGAACTTTCTAAAAAAACCGATCTTGTGATTATTACTCATAATCGCGAGACAATGAAACAGTCGGAGATTCTCTATGGAGTGACAATGGGCGATGATGGCATCTCTAAACTTCTCTCGCTTAAACTTGAAGAGGCGGGACAGTACGCGAACAGGTAGCCGTTGACTTTTTGTTCTTAATCGATTATATTTCAAACGTATGCTAATGATTCGATTTCAACGTAGGGGACGCGTGAATGATCCGTCATTTCGCGTTGTGGTTACGGAAAAACACTCGAAGCCAAAATCGGGTGAAATTGAAATTTTAGGATCGTATCATCCTAAGACTAAACACACGATCTTAAAAAATGATCGGATTTTATACTGGTTTTCAAAAGGAGCGCAAGCGTCTCCAACGGTACACAATCTTTTGATGTCCAAAAAAGTTATTGAAGGAGCGAAAATTAATAAAGCAAAGGCAAAGAAAGCGGAAGCAGAGAAGAAATAAGCAAATTTGAATTGATTTTTTTAGATAATGCGAGTATAATTTAGGACAATTAAAAAGAGCTGGCACATTGACCGGCTGGTCGAAATAGTAACGGGTGTTCTGGAAGCTTACCTCCGACATGCATGATTTCATGAATGGCGAATGGTAGGGTTTCCAAACGAAATGTCAAAAGGAACTTCAGCAGATCAGGAATTTCTTGAATATCTTGTGAAGTCGCTCGTTGATCATCCTTCGGATGTTCGTGTTGACCGCAAGGTTGACGAAATGGGGGTCCTTCTTACCCTCAAAGTTCACGCCGAGGATATGGGACAGATCATTGGACGACAGGGGAATACCGCAAAGGCAATTAGATCAATTCTTCGCGTCGTAGGGATGAAAAATAACGCGCGGGTGAATTTGAAGATTGAAGAGCCGGAAGGCGGACGAGGTCCACGACCTCGCGATGGTGAAGGCGAGGACCATCAAGTCACGGATCGAGGAATGGATAGTGTAATTGATGAATTAAAACTTTAACAAAAACAACCCCCACCAAAAGGCGGGGGTTGTTTTTGTAATGGGAATTCTGCTACCATAGCGTTATGAAGAGGTCTGTTCGATTTGATATTATTACGCTTTTTTCTGAAGCGATTGAGCCGTATTGCGGAAGCTCAATTCTTGGTGCCGCGCAAATTAAAAAAATAATTTTTATAAAAACGCACAATCTTCGATCGTGGGGCATTGGAGCTCATAAAAAAGTAGATGAACGCCCATACGGCGGAGGAGCCGGCATGGTGTTGATGCCCGGACCGCTCATTCGTGCGGTTGGTGCGATTACAAAAAAACGAGCGTCTCCAAAGAAGAGAAAAATAATAATTCTTTCCGCAAAAGGAAAACAGTGGAACCAAAGGCTCGCGTATGAGTGGTCAAAAAAATTTGATGAATTTATTTTTGTATCAGGTCGTTATGAAGGAATTGATGAAAGAGTTGCGAAAATACTTGGAGCGGAAGAAATTTCAATTGGACCATATGTGCTGACCGATGGCGATGTCGCTTCGATGGTTATCGTTTCTTCAATTGCGCGCCTTATACCAGGGGTCATCAAGTTAAAATCGCTTGCCGAAGAATCGCATTGGAACCTTCTTTTGAAAAATGAAAATAACGCTTCGACGATAAAAGGCGGACTTGAATATCCGCACTATACGCGACCCGAAGTTTTCGAATATAAAGGGGTGGAATATCGTGTGCCAAATGTGCTTCTGTCCGGTGATCACGAAAAGATCAATGAGTGGAGAATAAAACAGTCTCGGTAGAGCATCTATGTCTACTGACTATTCACACATAGCTTAATGCCAAAAATTCCATATTTGGCGCATCGCTTGCCATTCGCCCAAAAAAATCCTCAATGTATCTACTGATACATCTGCGGTTTTTTCGGGTTCCATGACGGCGCGCTACATCCAAATCTGAAATTTTTACTCTATTAACCTATGTGTGAATAGTCAGTAGAAAGTACGGGTAGAAGATACCGCTGTCACCAGCTACTCCGATACACTAGTGTATCGGAGTAGCTGGTATGTGATGGCTAGACATAGTACAATAAACGCATGACAAAAATATCTCGATTCAAACTATCTTCTGAACAGATACATCAATTAAATCAGCGCATGATTTCTGCAGTTGCTTCGCTCCGCGAGAAAAAAGCTCTGAATTTATTTTTTGATGATCTCCTTACAATGACGGAAAAAATTATGCTTGGAAAGCGTTTGCTCATCGCTTTGCTTTTAGAGAGGGGATATTCGTATGGAGCTGTTAGCGTTCTTATGAAGGTGAGTCAGGGGACGATTCACGCAGTTAGTACGCGGCTACAGAAAGGGGGGACTGGTTTTCGGTTGGCTATAAAAAATTTAGAAAAAGAAGAAAAAATTGAACATACGTTAGAAAAGGTTTTTGTATCATTTGGAAAGTTGGCAAAACCCCTTACATCAAAAACAAGCGCAGGATATTATCAGCGGAAGCAACATAATTAAAACTAATCACTCCGATACACTAGTGTATCGGAGTTTGGCGGATATGGAAAATTTTCCAAAGAGTTTTTTGTGGGGGGCGGCGACCTCGGCACATCAGGTTGAGGGCGGAAATCATAATGATTGGGGTCAGTGGGAGATGGCGAACGCTGAACGGCTAGCGCGTGAAGCAGAAAAAAAATACGGGCATCTTTCGTCATGGGAGCGCATCAAAGATCAGGCGACTGACCCTCGCAACTATATTTCAGGTCGCGCGTGTGATCAGTACAATCGCTATGAAGAAGATTTTGATATTGCAAAATCGTTGGGGCATACTGCGCATCGTTTTTCTATTGAGTGGTCGCGAATTGAGCCGTGTGATGGGAAATTCGACGAAAAAGAGATTGAGCATTATCGTCAAGTAATCCGCGCGCTTCGCGCGCGGGGTCTCGAACCGTTTATCACGCTGTGGCACTGGACATTGCCGTTGTGGCTTGCTAAAAATGGCGGTATTTTAAATAGGCGGTTTTCGGAATATTTTAAACGCTATGTTACAAAATTAGCGGAAGTTTTTGGCGCGGAGATTAATTTTTGGATTACGATAAACGAGCCGGAAATATACGCATTGAATTCGTACTATCGAGGTATGTGGCCTCCGCAAAAAACTGGTCTCATAAATTTTTTTCGCGCCACTCACGCGCTTCATTGCGCGCATAAGAACGCGTATCGCGCGATAAAAAAAATTAACCCGAATGCAAAAATTGGCGCATCATTGAATATGTCATATTTTGAGTCTGCTGGCGATTTTTTAAGTGAGGCCATGGAGTGGGCGGCTAATTTGTTGTGGAATCGGCGTTTTTTACAGCACATTCGTAAAGAACTTGATTTTATCGGTATCAATTATTATTTTCACAATCGGATTAAGGGGTTTCGGTTTAATCAAAATGAAAACAAAAAAACAAGCGATATGGGATGGGAAATTTATTCTGAAGGATTGTATCGCGTGCTTTCCGATGTAAAACAGTTTCAATTGCCTATGTATATAACCGAAAATGGCGTTGCTGATATGAATGATGAGTTTCGCGCCGATTTTATTTTGGATCATGTCAGTGAAATGAAACGCGCTATGGTTCAAGGAGCTGATGTGCGCGGATATTTTTATTGGTCGCTTCTTGATAATTTTGAATGGGACAAGGGATTTTGGCCTCGGTTTGGATTAGTCGAGATTGACCATAAAACGCAGAAGCGGAAAATTCGTTCAAGCGCGTTTGAGTACGCAAAGATAATTTCTCGACATGTGAACGAGTAATAGATGTTGTATGGTGTGGTATTATAATAATTGTGTAGTGGATATAATGTATGAACTGGCTTTTGATAGCGACAATTGCGCAAATTATTCTCGGGAGCTCGGCGGTTTTTGATAAACTGCTCATAAGCCGCCGTTCGATTGATCCGATTGTCTATTCATTTTGGCTTGGAGTGCTGGGACTTTTTGCGTTTTTGCTTGTTCCGTTTGGCATTGGGAATGTTTCCGTTGAAACGGTTTTGTGGGCGCTTAGTGGGGGCGCTTTTTTTATCATTGCGTTTTTCTTTTTGTATTGGACTCTTGAGAAAGGCGAGGCGTCAGCGGTGTTTCCGTTTATCGGCGTTGTATCGCCAATTTTTACATTTCTTTTTTTCATTTTTTTAGGCGGAGAAGGATTGGGTTTTGCTCATGCGTTCGGTTTTTTCTTTTTTATTTTTGGTGCGACAATTCTTTTTTTTCTTGAGCAAAAGAACGCGCGAACGCGCGTTCTTTTGGGCGGATGCGCGAGCGCATTCTTTTTTGCCGGTTCTGTTGTTGTTTCTAAAATCGTTTTTTTTCAGGCGTCATTTATAGCCGGATTTTTTTGGATGAAAATGGGCGGAGTGCTGGTGATTTTTGCCGCGTTATGCATGCCCGAGGTTAGAAAAAGGATATTTTCAGCGTCTAAAGAGATATCGCATCATTCGAAAATGCTCTATTTTTTAAATCGAGCGTATGCCGCGTGCGGGTCAGTGCTTGCCTATTTTGCCATATTTCTTGCTCCGAATCCCGCGTTCGTTGATGCGACTCAAAACATTAAATTCGTGGCAATTTTTGTTTTTGCGTGGCTTGTTGGGCAGGAGCGATTTTCGGGACGCATTCTTGCGGGAAAGTTCGCGGCATTTGCAGCGATTACTGTTGGATTCTTTGCTTTTTCTGCCGGCGAATACATAAAAAATATTTCACCTGCGCGAGAGGATCGTCCAATAGCATGGGGCATTACATTTTCGCAAAAATTTGCCGAGCAAATCGGACTGGATTGGAAAATCGCTTACGGTGCGATTATAAGCGATTTGAAACCGAAAAAACTTCGACTCGTCGCATATTGGGACAGGATAGAAAAAGAATCGGGGCAGTTTGATTTTTCGGAGCTCGATTTTCAGCTTGACGGCGCGCGTGATGCCGGATTGGAAATTGTTTTTGCAATCGGTATGAAAACGCCTCGCTGGCCGGAATGTCATATCCCCGCTTGGGCTTTGCCGCTTCCAACAGAAGAACGGGAAATAAAATTGAGAGAATATTTAAAAATTCTCATAGAGCGATATCGCACGGATCAAAGTATTCGCATGTGGCAGATTGAAAATGAACCGTATCTTATGTTTGGACGGTGTCCATCGCGTGAGGACGGGTTTTTGGAAAAGGAAATTGAACTTGTGAAAAATTTTGACTCTCAACGCAAAATTCTTACGACCGACGGCGGAGAATTTGGACTTTGGTATAAAGCGGCTCGCGAAGGAGATGTATTTGGTACTACGATGTATCGCCGTGTATATCCAAAATTCATAGGTCCGATTTTTGGCACGGTTGAATATCCGCTTGGTCCGGAATATTTTCGCTTGAAAGAAAAATTAATTCGCTTTCTCGTCGGCGATTTTAAGAAAAAATTTATTGTCATTGAGCTCCAGGCGGAGCCATGGGGGCATACGGAGATACACAATCTTTCATATGAAGAGCAGACGGCGCTTTTTTCGCCGGAATATTTTATAGAAACAATAGATTATGCTAAAAAAACGGGATTTGAAGAGTATTATTTGTGGGGCGCGGAATGGTGGTATTTGTTAAAAACTCGTCATAACGATTCGCGATATTGGGTCATTGTTAAGTCGCTATTTGACGATAAAAGAATGGAACAACCGTTTAAAGATTTTCCGTCGGTGAAATTTTAGAATTTTAGGTAAGGCGAATGCTCCGGCGGAGTTTTAACGGGAAATATATTTGATCAGCGGGTCTATAACGACTAATGTGAAAATCAAAACAAATTATGCTACTATGGCAAAAGGCATTAAATCTTTTGTTGCGTCGTCGTTCGGTCGATATGAAAACTGCCGTTTTCATATCTTTTCGCCTTTTCGGCGAAACACGGGGAAATGCTTTTCGTCAGCTAAAGCTAACGGCATTTCCCGTCAAAGCTTCGCCGGAGCTTTGACCTCCTCGCTAAATTTCCAGCTCAAAATGAAACAGTTCATTTCGATCCTCACTAGCGACAACTGATATGAACATTCTTGGCATTGATATTGGCGGTACGGAAACGAAAATTATTTGCACAACCGCGCTTTGGAAAAAGCGCGGTTTGGCGCTGACGATAAAAACTCCAAAAACAAAACGCAGTTTTTTGAAGGTTCTTTCTCGAGCGGTCAAATCATTTCTTATGGAGAGTTCTGTCGCTGGTATCGGTATTGGCGCGCCAGGCATTGTGGATCCGAAGCGGGGAATACTCATGCACGTTCCCAATCTTCCATTTTTGAATCGTTGGAACATCAAGCGGTTTTTCAGGAAGTTCAAGGTTCCGATAAAAATTGATAATGACAGCAGGTGCTTTCTTCGCGCAGAAGCTATTGCCGGAGCGGGAAAGGGGAAAAAGTATATTGCCGTGCTTACTATCGGAACCGGCATTGGGGGCGGGCTTCTCATGGATGGGAAAGTGTATTTCGGGAAGCATTCTGGGGCGGGAGAATTCGGGCACATGGTTGTCAATCAGGGCAAGACGCTCGAACAGCTCGCGGGGAAAAAGGCATTTTTAAAATATGGAGACCGGAGTGAAATTATTGGTATTGGAATTGCCAATATCGTGAACGGGTTTGATCCGGAGATTGTAATTTTGGGCGGAGGTAGCGCGTACAAGAAAAAACTTAATTTTCAAAAAATCAAAAATACCGCACGAAAATATATACTTTCGCCATCTAGTAAAAAAACGCCAATTGTCGTGGGAAAAATTGGGGAATACGCGGGAGCGTTTGGCGGCGCATTGCTTTTTAGAAAATAATTTGGCTTTTACGCTTGAGACATCATAAAAACGACTGGAACTCTCCAGTCGTTTTTATTCATTTCCAAAATGTAATTAAAAGCGCGCCAACCGTCATGAGCGTTCCTCCGGCAAGGATTGGGAAAGTTAATTTTTCGCCTAGAAAAAGCGCGGCCAAAAGAATTGTAAAAACAAGGCTCAATTTATCAATGGGAGCCACTTGGTTCGCCTGTCCCAATTGCAATGCTTTAAAGTAAAAAAGCCATGAAAGTCCGGTAGCAATTCCAGAAAGGATAAGAAAAACAAGCGTGTATCGTGAAATGGATGGGAGTTGTTTGATGGTGCCCTGGTACCAAACAATTGCAAATGCGAATATAATAATAACCACAGTGCGAATTGCCGTAGCTAGGTTAGAGTCAATGTCTTTGACACCGATCTTTGCGAGAATTGCCGTTGCCGCGGCAAATAGCGCGGATAACAATGCGTAAAATGCCCAGTTCATAGGAATAGCGTTTAGCGTATAAAACGCAACTAAAATTATTCTATAATGAGCGTAGCAGATGAGAAAGGTTTTATCAAAGAAATTTTTTCAACGAAATACGCTTGCCGTTGCCCGAGGATTGCTTGGCAAGTTTTTGGTGCGAAAAATAGGGGACAAGGAAGCGTTTGGCATGATAACGGAAGTCGAAGCGTACAACGGACTAAGCGATAAAGCATCGCATGCATCGCGAGGCAAGACGAAGCGAAATGAAATAATGTTTAGAGAGGGCGGAATCTGGTATGTGTATTGTGTATACGGAATGTACGAGATGCTGAATATCGTAACGCGCGAGAAAGAGTATCCGGCAGCAATTTTAATTCGCGGTGTTTTAGTTCACGATGCGCCATGTAAAAAAACAAATGGACCAGGAAAGCTGACAAAACTTTTTCACATTGAAAGGAATTTAAATGGAAAACCCGCTTCAAAAAAAGCGAGTTTGTGGATTGAAGATCGTAGGAGTAAAATAGGAAAAATTTTCCAAAGCCCGCGAATTGGAGTTGATTATGCTGGGGTATGGAAATATAAATTGTGGAGATTTTACATTAGAACCTAAATTGTTAAAATGTAGCTATATATGGAGTTTTTAAATCTCATTGTTATTATTTTGGGGCTCTCGTTGTTTGAGATTATCGCAAGCATTGATAACGCCATTATTAATGCTGAAGTTTTGCGTACCATGGGCGCGCGTGCTCGGCGGTGGTTTTTGGTATGGGGGCTTTTGTTCGCGGTTTTCATCGTTCGCGGAGTTTTGCCGTGGCTCATTGTGTGGCTATCGGTTCCGCAGATAGGATTTTTTGAGGCGTTTACCGCAACACTTAAGAGTGATCAAAAGGTAATTATGGCAATTGAACGCGCTTCCCCAATGATGCTTATGGGAGGGGGTACTTTTATGGTTTTTTTATTTTTTCACTGGCTGTTTATGGAGCCAAAAAATTACGGACTTCCGGGTGAGAAGTTTTTTCATGCTATGGGCGTTTGGTTTTACGCGGTCGTTTCCGTGCTTCTCGCAACAATTGTTTGGTTCGCGCTCAAAGCAGATCCGCTGATTGCTTTTGGAGCAGTAGTGGGTTCCACGGTGTTTTTTATCACTCATGGATTCAAGCAAAATGCCGAAGCCGAAGAAGTACGGCTTTTGGAAAAAGGGAGAAGCGATATTAGTAAGATTCTTTATCTTGAGGTGATTGATGCGACATTTTCAATTGATGGTGTTTTGGGCGCTTTCGCTTTCACGCTTTCAGTACCGTTGATACTTTTGGGAAACGGCATTGGCGCAATTGTTCTTCGGCAATTTACTATCAGCAACATTGATCGCATTAAAAAATATCTATATCTTAGGAATGGCGCTATGTACTCGGTGTTGTTTTTGGGGTCTATCATGGTTGCTGAAGGGTTTGGGTATCATGCGCCGGTGTGGCTCTCGCCTTCCGTCACCGCGCTTGTTGTCGGATATTTTTTTCTTAAATCAAAGCACGCGCTTACGGTACCATTTGCATGAATAGAAATTAAGAATTTTTAATACTATGTCGCTTACAAAACTGTCCCGTTCAAAATTAGAACTTTTTATGGAATGCCCACGGTGTTTTTGGCTGTATGTCGGGAAAGGAATCAATCGTCCTGCCGGATTTCCGTTCACGATCAATAACGCAATCGATTTTCTTTTAAAGAAGGAATTTGATGAGCATCGTAAAAACGGTACGGCGCATTATCTTATCGCGCGCGAGGGGATTGATGCCGTTCCCTTTATGCACGAAAATATAGACAAGTGGCGGCATAATTTTACCGGAATACAGCACGAACATCAGAAATCCGGATTTCTTGTTTTTGGCGCCGTCGATGACATTTGGGTTGATAAAAAAGGTGAGCTTATGGTGATTGACTATAAAGCGTCTGGCGCGCAAAAGGGAGAACTCTATGACAGCTATAAACGACAGATGGAGATTTATCAGTGGCTTTTGCGTCGTAATGGTTTTACGGTCAAAAATCGCGGATATTTTGTCTACGCGCGAGTTGACAAAGAAAATGGGTTTGTGGGAGGCAATCTTCATTTTACAATGGATGTTCAGCCGTATGACGGCAACGATTCATGGGTTGAGGGAAAAATTATGGGAGCAAAGGAGTGCCTTTCCGGGCCGATACCGACAGCCGGTTTAGAATGCGGGTATTGTCGATATCGCGATAGAGTCACGGGGATTAGTTAAAAGCTTATAGGCTTTATAGTTGGGAAAAGTTAGCTGTAAGAATCTCTAGCGTTGTTTACAGTTTAACTCAAGACCTACTGCGTAATTATTTTCGTCACGAAATCTTAAAATTATGTATGAGCGAAACGAAGTTAAAAAAAGCGAGCAATATAGGAGTATCTTGTGAGATT
>CAYIPF010000006.1:0-23047 GCA_964365285.1 uncultured Candidatus Saccharibacteria bacterium
TTGTCTATTATGCATCAAACACGCGGGTTTACCCCATTAGAGAAATTAAAAAATGTTGAACGGCGAGTCGCTATGCGTTCTCTAACGGGGTTTACCCCATTAGAGAAATTAAAAAATGCAAAAAATGCTTTGCGTTTTGTTATGGGGTTTGTTCCGTCAATACGAGCGCGGAGTATAATGCCTCGCGCGAATTCTCTAACGGGGTTTACTATCATAGAGGCTGTTATCGGCGGATCGCTCTTGGCAATTGTTGCCATAGGCGTATATCGTGCGTATTTTACAATATCAGAGGGCGTTCGTGGCGTTAGAGTCAAAAATACGGCATTATCGGTTATAAACGATGAAATTGAGCTTGCGCGCAACGCGCAATATCAAAATGTCGGTATTCTGGGGGGGTATCCTTCGGGTCAATTCGCATCCTCCAGTGTTGTCGTGAAAAATGGGACGCAGTTTACTGTTACACGAACAGTGCGAAACATTGATGACCCGTTTGATGGGACAATCGGGAGCACGACAAATAATGATACGGCTCCCGCGGATTATAGATTGTTTGAGGTTGAAATTACATGTGCGAATTGCAAAAATTTTATTCCCGTTCGACAAACGACAACCGTAGCTCCGAAAGACCTTGAACTTTCATCGGGAGGAGGCGCTTTGTTTATACGGGCCATTGATGCAAACGGCGCGGCGGTTCCGCAGGCAACCGTTCATATTGAAAACACAATATTAAATCCGGATCTTATTATTGACGATGTTACCAATAACCAGGGGATGCTCCAGCTTATTGATATTCCGCCGTCTGTGGATGGATACATGATTGCCGTTACAAAATCCGGCTATTCCACGGACAAAACCTATACTCCGGGACCGGGAAATCCAAATCCAATCAAAACAGATTTGACCGTTACTGCGGGATCGGTTACACAGGCGACCTTTGCCATTGATCGCGTGAGCACGATAAATCTTTCAACGAGAAATCAGGTGTGTGGATCGGTGCCTGATGTTGATTTTAATATTGACGGATCAAAATTGATTGGCACAACTCCCGATATTTTAAAATATTCAACAACAAGCATCACGGATATGACCGGCTCGCGAATTTTGTCTAATCTTGAGTGGGACACATACGGGTTTTCAATCATTGATTCTGCCTATGATCTTGCCGGTTCAATTCCACTGACTCCGCTTACTATTTCACCAAACACCACGCAAAATCTTCAACTGCTTATCGAAACAAAAAATCCAAAGAGCGTTCTTGTAACGGTTAAGGACTCTGGAACAGGGCTTCCAGTAACCGGAGCAACCGTTGGTCTTTCAAAAACCGGGTTTTCGACGGAAGCAATCACTGGCAGAGGATCGCTTCCGCAGACCGACTGGTCGGGCGGACCAGGACAAGCGACGACAACCGATATGACGAAGTTTTGGGCATCTGACGGAAATATTGATATTGGTCCGCCCGCCGGAGAAATTAAACTCATAAATCTCGGCGGAAATTATCAGCCGTCCGGATGGCTTGAATCTTCCGCGTTTGATCTTGGGTCCGCGAGTAATTTTCATAATATTTCATGGGTATCTACGAGCCAGCCACCCGAAACAGGACCTGATTCGGTGAAATTTCAATTGGCAACAAATGTTGATAACGCGACATGGGGTTTTGTCGGTCCGGATTCTACGAATAGTACATATTACACCACCGCGAATACGGATATCAGCAATCATAATGGAAATCGATATTTGCGATATAAAGCGTTTCTTTCAACCATTACCGCGACCTCAACTCCGCTTATCTCTGATATTTCGTTTACATTTACTACTTCGTGCATACCGCCCGGACAAGCGTTCTTTAACGGTCTTGCCGGCGGAACATATACGCTAAACATTACACACCCGTCGTATCAGGCAATCAATACAGAAACGCAAATCAACGCCGATTTTCAGAAACTGGATATATCGCTGAATCCATAATTGCATACCATGAAGCACGGAGCATGAATCAAGAGTCAAGAATCAAAAATAATGGATCAAGCGGGGAGCATGAAATGCGTTCAAGAATATGAAACAAAACAAACAAAATACAAAAGGTGTAACACTTATTGAGGCGGTTATCTCTGTTGGGATTTTTAGTATTATCGGTCTTGCGCTTGTCGGGTTTCAGAGCGATTTTTTTCAGCTCAATCGTCTTGTTGAAGGAGGGCTTTCACGGGAAAATCAAATACGAAAAATTTTTAAGAGTTTTACCGACGAGGTTCGGTCAGCGTCTCCGTCCAGTGTTGGCGGATATTTGATTGAATCTGCGGATGACGCAGCGTTTTCGTTTTTTGCGGATATAGACAACGACACGCTCAAAGAACGGATTCGGTATTTTCTTTCAGGCACGATATTAAAAAAGGGAATTCTAAAGCCGACGGGGTCTCCGTTGGCATATAATCCGGCAAACGAAATTGTTTCCGACATCGTTTCCGATATTACCGCGACAACAACCCTATTTTCGTACTATAATTCAACAACTTCAACCTCAACCCCGCTTTCAGCGCCTGTCGATGTTTCGCTTATACGATTTATACAAATGATGATGAGCGTTGACCCCAATGGTCCAAAACCGCCGGGACCAGTTATATTTTCAACGCAAGTAAATATTAGAAATCTCAGGTTTCAATAAATGGTAGTGTATAGGGTGTAGCCAATAGGGTTTAGGGATTAGGCGTTAGTTTCATTAGCTTTCTTCCGCCACAGGCGAATCCGCCTGTGGCGGAAGAAAACACAAAATCATGAATCAAGAAATGGGAATCAAAAATCAAGGTGCGAAAAGTAAGAAAAACGCTTTGCGTTTTACTGCTTTTAGAAATCGCGGACAAATTGTCGTTCCTATTATTGTTTTCGCCGCTCTTTCGACTATTGTCATGGGCGGGCTTGTGCAATGGGCGGCACTACATATAAAAGCTACTCGCCAGCTTTCCATTCGGGGGCAGGCAGTTGTCATTGCCGAGGCGGGTGCTGAATATTATCGATGGCATTTGGCGCACGCGCCACAAGATTTTCAAGACGGTACGGGCGGTCCCGGACCGTATGTGCATCCGTATTATGATAAGAATGGCGTACAGATAGGAACATTTTCATTGACTATCACACCGCCCCCCATAGGATCAACGCTTGTTACGGTTCTTTCAGAAGGAGTCGTTCTTGCTGATCCGTCTATCAAGCGAAAAATAAGGGTTCAATTTGCAATTCCATCGTGGGCAAAATACGCTTTTGCGGCTGACGATTTTATGCGTTTTGGTTCCGGTACGGAAGTTTTTGGAGAAATTTATTCAAACAAAGGAATTCGTTTTGACGGTCTTGCTCATAATTTGATTTCAAGCGCTGTGAGCGCGTTTGACGATCCAGACCATACCGGCGGGAATGAGTTCGGCGTTCATACGCACATTTCTCCAATTGATCCTTTGCCACCCGCCACTATGCCGAACAGACCGGATGTTTTTCTTGCGGGAAGAAAGTTCCCCGTTCCACAGCTTGATTTTGCTGGACTTACCGCGGATCTCTCGGCTCTTAAAACGAAAGCGCAGGCGGGAGGACGGTATTTCGCAAATTCAGGAGCGCAGGGATACAACATTGTTTTGAAAACGAATGATACATTTGATTTGTATCGCGTTACGAGCGTTGTTTCTCCTCCTAGCAACTGTACGGTTACTTCGCAAGGCACTAAGTGGGGTTTGTGGAGCGTTTCCGTGCAGACGCTTCTTGGCAATTATACGTTTCCGGCAAATGGAATTATTTTTGTTGAGGACAATCTATGGGCTGAGGGGCAGATTGATGGGGCGCGCTTAAATATTGTTTCAGCTCGTTTTCCAGAGAATGCGAGCACGAACACAAGCATTGCCATCAATAAAAATATCACCTATACGCGCTATGATGGTACGGATGTTTTGGGACTTATCGCGCAGGAAAATATCAATATCGGTCTGAAGAGCAATAATACGCTTCTCGTTGATGGAGCGCTTATTGCTAAAACCGGAAGGGTTGGACGATATTATTATGGATCATCATGTGGTTCGGAATACATCAGAAGTTCAATCACGCTTATCGGAGCGATTACTACGAGTAAACGGTATGGCTTTGCATATACGGATGGCACAGGATATCAAACACGCGTTATTATTTATGATGCCAATCTTCTCTACGCTCCTCCGCCGGATTTCCCCCTTACATCCGATCAGTATTCGGTGATTTCTTGGGAAGAGGTTGAATAGCCATGGCAGGGGATAGGGTTTAGGGAATAGTCAATAGGGTACAGGATGGGGGTGGGGAGCGATTCAAAGTAAATAAAACAGCCGTCCCGCATATGCGGGACGGCTTTCGTTTGGCGCTGTCGTTACCAGCGAGGAGACGGTTGATGTGCCGGCATTTTCATAATCATTTCGATGGTAATAAAAAATTCTGAAGGCAGATCGTGAACAGCAAAAAATCCCAACGGTTCGCCGTCATACGCATGAGTGGCGAATGTCTTTTCAAGTTGCTGAAAAGAAATTATTTTTCCAACGAGTCCTTGAAAAAAATCTTCTACGGCTTTTCTTTTTTCTCGGAAATCTTTTGAAAAGATCTCATATTTTCCAATGCGGACCTTTGCTTGTGTTTGGGTTTGCGCCCAAACGCAGATTCTTGCGGATTGATTGTATTCATAGAGGTCCGCAAACACTGCGATAACTTTTTCGTGAAATTGATCCCCCGACAAAAACCAATCGTTCTATCATTTTGTTAGCCGTCCTTTCGTTTTTAGATTGCGAATTCTGATCGGCTTGAGAAAAATGTTACCCGATGCGGGTGGCTTTCCATGTTCTTCTATCGATTCGTTCGAGTGAGGCAAGATAAACTCCGGGTTGCTCTTTTAATCTTTTCAGTTTTTGTCGCGCCTTTTTATCGCTGTTGCACGAAAATTCTTTCACAAGGGTCACATCAAGAGGTGCTTCCCATCCGATAACAGGAATGTAGTGCATTCTATATTTCATCTCTCCGCCTCCATTTTTTGTTATAAGTATTAAAGAACCGCACCATACTACGCATAGAATATTAGTACTATATATATGAAAAAATGTCAAGTTTTTTGCTCACACTTTTAGATATGGTATTATAATAAACATGAAGCTTTTTGATTATTTTCGTTATATCCAGTCGGACATTTTTTCATTTCCCGTTATTGGCGTTGATATATCGGATGCGTCTCTTCATTTTGTAAGGGCGCGTCGTCAATTCGCGCAACCGCCAATAATTGAATTTTTTGGAAACGAGCCAATTCCTCAGGGGATTGTCGAATTAGGCGAGATCAAGAAAGAGCAAGAGCTTTCTAAAATCATTGAGCGCTCGCTCGCGCGGGTACAAAAAGGTGGAACCCATTATATTGTTGGCGCTTTGCCGGAAGAAAAAGCGTTTATTAAGGCGATTCAAGTTCCGTACATCGACAATAAAGAAGAGCTTAAAAACGCAATTCGTTTTGAGGTTGAAAGCAGTATCCCGCTTTCTGCGTCAGAAATGTATTTCGATTACGAAGATAGAACGCCTCGCGCGAAAATCTTTGATCATCGGGACATTGTCGTCGTTGCGTACCCGAAAGCGGTTGTTGATTCTTATGTGCGGGTTTTTCACGATGCGAATGTACGAATCATGGCACTCGAACTTGAATCTCAGGGAATTGTTCGCGCGCTTGTTGATACCGTCGAACAACAGAAGGCGATTTTGTATATTGACATTGGGCGTACAAAATCTGGCTTTATAATTTATACCGATCAATCGCTCGCGTTTGCTTCAACTGTTCCGATCGGCGGGCGTGATTTTGAAAAATCGATTCGCGATGCCGTATCAGTTGACCTTGCTGAGGCGGAAAAGATAAAGAAAAAAATCGGACTTTCAAAAAAAGAAATGGGGGGGGCAGTATTTCGGGCTCTTGAGCCCCTTGTTTCCATTATTATCGATGAGGCAGAGAAGAATATTAATTTTTTTGAGCGACACCCTCATCATGCCCATGAAAAAGAAAATGCGGTGCAAAAAATTGTTCTGTGCGGAGGCGATTCATATCTTTTTGGGCTTATAGAGATGTTTGCGGAGCGAACGAAGCTTCCGGTTCAACTTGGGAGGTCTTTGCGTTTTTTCTCGAACGAATCAAATCGCTCGCTCCCAGAACACGACTCTCTTTCGTTCACAACAGCGCTTGGTTTGGCGCTTCGAGGAATGAAGTAATTTTTTAAAATAGACTTACTGCGTAATTATTTTTAGGTAATATAACTGGGTACAATTTTCCCGTACATTCGGCTTGCTAGCCTTAGTATTTCCTCGCTCGCGCTCGGTCATCGCATTCGCTCGGAAGCATACACTGCTGTGTCCGCTTCCCGATCTTCGCTAGGTAATAATAACACTCTCAATGCTTAATTTTAATATTCTTCCTCCTAAAGAAAAAAATCTGATTGATGCCTATCGGAAAACCAAAATCCTTATTGTGTGGGGCGGGAGTATTTTTGCCGTATGCGCGCTTACCGTATTTCTTCTTATGCCATCATATTTTTTCTTAGCGCTTCAAAGAGATGACATTCTTCGCAATTTGAAAATTACCGAAGAAAGCTCGCTTGTAAAACGAATCGAAGAAATTCGCGTTTCGCTCGCCGAACTGAATAAAAACGCGGAAGATATTAAAAGGAATACTGGATCGACCGGGGCGTTTTCAGGTATTTTTTTTGATCTTATGCGCGTGCTTCCGTCCGGAATTCGCATTACCGATATGCAATTTGATGCGATTGCTTCAGAGCTTTCGCTCAATGGTTTTGCGAGTACTCGATCGGCGCTTGTGGAGATGGAAACGGCCATTCGGAGTATTCCGCGGATAAAAAATGTCGCCATTCCTCTTACGAGCTTAGTTCTGAATTCAAATATACCGTTTAATATAAAGATAAAAGTTAGCGTAAATTCTCTTGCGGAATAATTTTTCGTGGCAAAAGACCTATAATAACAATGAAATCATTTTTCGATATATTTTTAAAAAATAAAACACTGTGGGGCGTTTTTCTTTTGCTTGGCGCAATAAGCGTAGGAACATTTTTTTTCATAATGAAGCCGTTGTATAAAAAAATTATTGTATTTGAAAACGAAATTTCCGGAGCACAGAAAAAAATCGCGCATTTTGACCGTCAGCGCGAACATTTTATTACTATTGGGCGATCAATTCGTAAAGAAGACGCGACGCTAAAGAGAGTTGAAAAAACAATTTTAGACATCAATTCCCCGTTGCCGTTCATTGAGCTGATTGAGGAGCTTGGGCGAGAGCAAGGCATTCAGGCAAAAATTCTTGTTCGTGATGCTCCAAAAGACGGCCTTCAAAAATTCCAAATTATAGCGGAAGGAGATTTCCCGCGATTATTTCACTATTTGAAAGTTCTTGAGTTTCTTCCATATCAAATTGCTTTTGTAAGCGTGCAGGTGTCCTCTTCTGGAGAGACGAATGCATTTGCTGGAGAGCAACCCCCAGTTGAACGCGGTTCCCGACAGCTTAAACAAACAACAATCTCAAAAATGGCGCTTGATATCGCGGTACGAATTAAAAAATAAATAAGCAGCGGATCTAATTTTATGAATCTAAAACTTAATGCGACATTCAGCGGAATACGGTGGCAAAAATTCTTTGAAGAGTGGTATATATTGTTTTTTGTCAGTGCGCTTGTGTGCGTTGTCGGATTTTCTTCATATGTATTTTATACCACACTCAACCTCAATAAAGGCGGGGAAACGATAGATGAAAAAGAACTTCAGGATCCGTTTGATGCGTCGATTGTTTTTAGAGTTAACGAGCTTCTTGATGTTCGCGCGGAACAATTTAATCGTCTACGAATCGAGGCGCCATCGGTAAAAAACCCGTTTTAAAGTTGTTTTTTGTGGTTTTTTGTGATATCGTGCGCGCGATATAAAACTTTTATCTCATTGTTAATCGCGCGTTATGTGAGAAGGCGATTTTCCCCTCCGTAGTTCAACGGACAGAACGAAGGACTTCTAATCCTTAAATCGAGGTTCGATTCCTCGCGGGGGGACCCGAAAAAGAAAAAAGGGAAGAAAAATTATGGTGGCCATAGTGTAGCGGTAACACTAGAGTTTGTGGAGCTCTCATCACGGGTTCGAATCCCGTTGGCCACCCAGAAATGGTTTTCGGATTATGTTTTGTGCCGTGAGATTGGCATAAAATCAGCGCATTGCGGTGCGTTAAAATTAAAAAAGAGCCCAGCGGTTACGCGGGGCTCACAGGATGAGAGGAAAAAATTGTTTTAAGGAGCTATTATAAGCGAGGCGTTTCTTGAATGTGAATGTTTGTGTGGCATTGTAATGCCATAAGGCACGTTTCCAATTTTGGAATCGTAGAATCCTTTTTTTACACTCATCATTCAAGAAAAGTCTCTATACTTATTATATCAAGGGCGTAGTTCGTTGCAACAAGACTTATCCACAGCTGTGGAAAGTTGGAATCAAAAAACAACCCCGCGGGGTTGTTTTTTGATAATAGAAAATTTTTATTGAAGGACGGTTCCGCCCAAAACGCTTGCAACAAGAGCCGGAACGCTGAAAGCAATTAAAGCAACGATGATTCCAATAACACCATATGTGAGCATGGTACGAGCTTGCCCAACAGATTCTTCGTTGTCTCCAGAGGTAACGAATTTAAATCCAGCATAAAGAATCATAAATACGGCAATCGCCATAATAAGGGTTCCAAAAAAACGAGCTAGCGTTTGCAAAAGCGACCCTAATTGACCGGTACTTTGCAAATTGACCCCACCGGATGATGTTAGTGGGGGAATTGCCCCTTGAGCGAATACCGCAACTGGAGCGAATGAAAGCGCTGTTGCCACAATTTTTATAAGTGCTTTTTTCATAATAAATTAATAATAAATTATTTGTTAATTGTTGCATTTCGCAATCTGCCAATTAGCGGAGAACGACAATGCAATAAAAAACTGACATTCCATGCTTTTGCATGGAGCGAATATATTTTATCTATGTTAATTAATACTATAATAATATCAAGCTTCTTGTATTTTGTAAAAGCTTAATATTTATGACTGTGGATAACTCAAGTGGGCGCAAAACAACCCCCAATAAAGCTTTTAAACCTATTGAAGGGGCGTTCCTCCTAAAATACTAGCTACAAGATATGGAATGCTCCATGCGACAAGCGCAACCACCAAACCGACAACGCCCCACGTAAGAAATTGCCGAGCTTTCGTTGTATTGTCCTCGTTTTCACCAGCCATAAGATAGAGAAATCCCGCATACAAGAAGACGAGCACGGCTATTGCAAATATAAACGATCCAAAAAACCGAACGATCAATCCGATTGTAGTGCCGAGTTGTCCCGTAGATTGAATATTCACGGATCCGCCAGGCGCTGCCGGATAAGGTACCGTTTGGGCCATAGCTATAAACGGTATAGAGACAACGAACAAAAATTTTTTTATTATTTTTTTCATATTTTAGCGACTATTTAATTTGTTTTACCCAAGAATTGCTTGAATGAGGGTGGGGATTGAATACGCTACAAGTCCAACCACAATGCCAATGACAGCGTATGTTAATGTTTTTGTTGCCGTTGTTACTTTGGTTTCATCACCTCCCGCGGTCAAATAAATAAATCCCGCGGCAAGAATAACGATAACCGAGCTTGCCAGGAGGAGCGTTGACATAAATGTGGCGATTCTTCCAATCACCCTACTCACATCCGATGGACTACTAAAATTTGTTCCTTGAGCGTTTACAAAATGTGGCGAAAAAACCGTAAGCGCAAAAACGAGCGCAAAAAATACAAAAAAGAATAAAGGGAAAACGGTTTGCGAATTTTTCTTTGGTTGTGTGATAACTTGGTTCATGTTTGATAGGCCGTACGCATTTGGATGCAGTTGACGGCACAAGCGAGGCTTGCGACCAAGCTGTAATGTAATACAGCGCGGAAGCAAACAAGCTTTGCACATTCGGCTTGCTAGCCTTAGTATTTCCTACATTCTGCCTGCTGGCTTCAGTATTTCCTCGCTCTTCGCTCGGTCACAACCAAGAAATGCGCCAAATGCGTATGGCCTATGTGATTCGTGTTCCTAACCAATAATACTCGTGATAAGAGTTGTAATGCCTCTTCCAACAAGCATAATTATAACGCCAACGACGCCATACATCAAGGTTTTGCGCGCTTGGGAGGTTTTTTGCTCTGAACCGAAGGAAAAAAGGTACTGATATCCGCCGACAAGAAATACGATGACAGCTGTGGCAAGTCCTAACGAGAAAATAAAGTCAGTAACACGGGTGATGATCGTGCTTATGCCCGTCCCGCTTCCCAACGGATTAGGAATCACTGTTACGCCGTATGAAATAAACGGCACAAACAATAGAAGATAAAAAAGTGTTTTTTTCATAAAAATATGGCAATTTTAAAGTTTTTTCTCCATGAAAGCGCCGACTAATTACCAGGCAACAGATTATTTAAATCAATATTTGTGGTTCCTTGACTCGATCCAAAGCCAGGTTCAACGCAGGTAATCGCATTCCACGGCCCCAATTGACCCCTAAGAAATCCACCGGAAACTCCAGAACCCGACCCCTGTCCTAAAACCGGAATATTTGTAAGAACTTTAATGCTTGTGTCCACAATAAGCCACGCGACAAGCAAGATAAGAAGTCCGGTGATGGCAGATGTTAAAATCTCTTTTCCGTGGCGCGTTTTTTCTTCAGAGTATGAGCCGGCAAGAATCATAAATCCCCCATATCCGATAAACGCTGATGTTACCGCAAGCCCCGCATATATAAAAAAATCGGTGATGTTTTTGGCGAGTTTAAAGATGTCACAGAGCTTGCACATGCTTGTTGTATTTGATGTCGCGCACGGAACGATTCCCCGCTGTTCTATCTGACTTAACGTTGATGCGGGATTTTGCAAAGAGCCTTGCGCATTGGCATTTTTCGCGGTGTGATACGAAAAAACAAACACAAGAGATGCGCTGACGAGAAAAAATGTTGTTATTGCGAACGGATTCTGAAGAAATCGCGAAAAACTATCGGGATTTTTTATCATTTGTTATCATCTGGCTTGATTATATACGGTTTCGTAAGCTCTTCCAATTGTTTGCCCGCGACACCAAGCGCTTGACCGATATTTTGTGCGTTACCCCGTGCAGATTGTACCATATTTTGGAATATTGTTGAAACCGCCCGTTCATCGCCTTGAAGCCATGTTCGAGCCGAAAGAACCTGCGTTTTAAACACTTCAAGATGGGGCGCCAAAAAGTCCGCGACAACATACTGACGATATGTCGGCGGGTGATTTGATGAGTTAAGATAGAATTTTACGGCACTTGGATCTGTCGTAGCGTAAATGATAAAACGCCATGCTTCGAGCGGGTTTCGCGAATTTCTGGAAACCGTAAGACCAGTAACCAAACCGTAATTAAACTTAATTGGCTGATTTTTTTGCTGAGGCAGGGGAGCAATGCCAAAATTTAATCGCGGGTTTTTTCCGGCAATTCGTTCATAGTCCTTAGAAAATCCAATGATCATCGCGGTTTTTGAGTCGGCAAACGCCTGGATGGAATTTTGCATGCTGTCTGACCACGAATAGCTTTTGCGAACCGAATCCGAAAATGAACGATAAAATTCAAGCGCATTGACTCCTCCTGAATTGTTCCCGCCACTGCTTATGTCCGATTTCGGCTCTTCTTTGGAGAGATCCAAAATTGTAAGTCCATTTTGAAGAAAAAGCGCCGAAATAATATCAACGGCATTATCAATATTGCGAGTGGTTCCAAGAGCGATTCCGCTTCGAATAATGCTTCCTGAAGAACTTATTTTTGTAATTTTTTTGGAAATTTCAGCGAGTTCATCCCAATTTTGCGGGGGATTGACGATGTTTTCGCTATTGAAAATGTCTTTATTGTAATAGAGGGCAAGCGTATCAATCGCCGTAGGAAGCGCGAGGATTTGTTTGTCCATAATAAACGCGGACGCTCCATCGGCAAAAATTCTTTGAAAATCTGATTTGGTGAATTGGAGCGCGATTTCCGGCAAAGAGAAAATTTTGTTTTTGTGTTTCAAAATCCATGATTGTTTAAACGCCCAAATGTCAGGACCGATACCGGATGCTAAAGCGTTGATAATCTCATTTTCAAATGTCGCTGGGTCTTTTTTTACATACTCAATCTTGATGTTTGGATTTAGCGCGTTGTACCCTTCGCTGATTCCGATCCAGATCTCTGGCGAATCCTCAAATCCCCACATCGTAAGTACAACGCGGGTGGTGCTTATGTTTTTTTTGATTCCGGGGAGAATACCGGTGAACATCAGCAAAAAAATAACTATAATTAATCCGCCGATTCCAAAAATAATGATTTTGCCTTTTTCCATATAAAGTAGGAGGGTTAGGGGATAGAGAATAGGGGGGGGTAAGTTGCTATACTTCGCATTCTATAGACCCACTGATTAAAGATATTTCCTGTTGTCATGCCGAAGGCAGATCCGCCTTTGGCGGAAAATCTTTAATCGGCGGGTCCTACTTCTTAAACAAAAAACCGTAATGATGATCTCCCGCGGGCAATTCTTCAGCGAGTGAAAATCCGATTTCTTGACACAATTCTTTTGTTGTTCGTTGAGGAACGCGTAATTCGCGCGGAGGTCCTGGTGGGGGCGAACTTTCGTCCCATTCAAGCAAGAGAAGTGCGCCGTCTACGCGAAGTATTCGAAACGCCTCTTTCAATATCATTTGTTTATTTTCGGCTTGAAAGAGGATGTTCGAAATAATAACAGCATCTTGGGAATTGTCGGGGAGATTTGACCCCTCCGAAAGCTCAAGGTTTGCCCATATCGCCTCTATATTCGTAAGATTTTCAAGCTGTGCGCGCCGTCTGACAAATTCAACGCTTTCTTTCTGGACATCAAGCGCTGTGATTTTGCCGGAGGAGCCGACGATTTTTGCCAGAGGAATTGAAAAAAAACCTTGTCCCGCGCCAAAATCAGCAATGCGCATTCCATCACGCGCGTTCAAGCATCGTATAACTTTTTCCGGTTGTAGAAACTCAGCCATTATTTTTTAATTAGATCTATAATACGATATAACGACTCAAAAAACAAACGATGCGTCGCCTAGAAGCTTTGCCTCCAGGCAAACCTAAAAAGTCGTAACTGAAGCGATTTTATCTCCCGCTTCCAGTTTCATAATTCTGACGCCTTGCGTCGCGCGAGACAAAAGAGAAATTGACTTTAATTCCGTGCGAATGACCTGTCCTTTGCGGGAAATCGCAATAATTTCTTCTTTTTCCGGAAGAATCAGTTCCGCGGCGACAATCGCGCCGTTTTTAGATGTTATTTTTCCGGTTTTAATTCCGGATCCGCCTCGTTTTTGTTTTTTATATTCTTTAATGGATGTTTTTTTGCCAAAGCCGTATTCGGTTACAACGAGCAGAAGCGCTTCTGCGATCCGTTCCCGCGATATCGCGTCCATGCCAACGACAAAATCGTCTTTTTTTAAGCGCATCGCTTTAACGCCAGATGCCCCCCGTCCCATTGGACGAACATCTTTTTCTGAAAAGTGGATTGCTTGTCCGCGGGAAGTTGCGAGCATGAGGTCGTCTGTGCCTGTTGTAAGTCGCGCCCATAGAAGAGAATCGCTGCCTTTGAGTTTCATCGCGACGATTCCGGAACGGCGGATATTTTCAAAATCAGCGATTTTTACTTTTTTGATGATGCCGTTTTTTGTGGCCATAACGATGAGTGAGTGCGTTTTTTCCGTCTGTTTTCCCGTTGGAAGAATCGCGGTAATCATTTCTGTCGGTCCAAGCGAAAGGAAGTTTTGAATCGCTTTTCCCTTTGAGGTCCGTGTTCCGTCGGGGATTTCATATGCTTTCACCTGATATACCTTGCCGGTATTGGTAAAAAACAGAAGATTTGAATGTGTGTTTGCAATCAAAAGATGAAGAACGATGTCTTCTTCTTTTGTTTCCATGCCGATTGTTCCCTTGCCTCCGCGTTTTTGCGCGCGGTAACTTTCCGGCTTCAGCCGTTTTATGGAGCCGTCTTTGGTGAGAACGATGACCGTGTCTTCCTCAGGAATAAGATCTTCGTCGGCAAATTCCTTTGCCGCGCCCTTTACAAGTTTTGTGCGACGTTCGTCGCCGTATTTTTCTTTGAGTTCTGCGATTTCTTTTGTAATAATCGCGAGAACTTTCGCGCGGTCTTTCAAAATCGCTTCAAGAGATTTTATCAGAACATGCTTTTCTTTAAGTTCCTCTTCAATTTTTTGCCGTTCCATTCCCGCGAGGCTTTGAAGCTTCATTTCAAGAATTGCTTCGGCTTGGCGATCAGAGAAGGAGAATTTTTTTATGAGAGCTTCATGCGCCGCGGCGCGATCGGGAGATTTCTTAATCGTGGTAATGATTGCGTCAATGTGATCGAGCGCCTTTTTTAATCCTTCAAGAATATGTGCGCGGTCTTTCGCTTTCTGTAAATCAAACTGTGTTCGCTTGGTAATGATAATTTCGCGGTGTTTGATATATTCCTCAAGAACGCCCTTGATTGATAAGACCTCCGGCTGGATTCCATCGACGAGGGAAAGCATATTTAAATGAAACTTTCGTTCAAGATCGGTATGCTTGTAAAGATTATTCAAGACTTTTTGCGGATAGCTGTCGTGTTTTAAATCAATCACAATTCGGAGCCCGTCTTTATCGGACTCGTCGCGAATGTCTCTGATGCCTTCCATTTTTTTGTCCCGCACGAGTTCCGCTATTTTTTCAATCATCTCTGCTTTGTTCACTTGATAAGGGATTTCAGTGACAATGATGCGAAATCCGGCTCGTTTTCCCTCATTTTCTTCAATTTCGGCGACTCCGCGCGTAACAATTCCGCCACGGCCGGAGATGTACGCTTCACGGATTTCTTTTGCGTTGAACATAAGGCCGCCTGTTGGAAAATCGGGCCCCTGAACAAATTCCATGAGGTCTTCCGCTGAAGCGTTTGGGTGATTGATAAGATGCGCTGTCGCATCAAGCACCTCTTTTAAATTATGTGGTGGAATTTTCGTTGCCATTCCGACCGCGATTCCCTCCGTTCCGTTGAGAAGGAGATTCGGAAGCAGGGCGGGAAGGACTGTTGGCTCTTGTTGCGAACCGTCGTAATTAGGAATGAACGGAACGGTATTTTTTTCGATGTCGCGAAGCATGTCTTCCGCGAGAGGCGTCATGCGGACTTCCGTATACCTCATTGCGGCGGCAAAATCTCCGTCAACAGAACCGAAATTTCCCTGCCCATCAACGAGCGGATAGCGCAAAGAGAACCCCTGCGCCATGCGAACAATCGAGTCATAAATAGCGCTATCTCCGTGCGGATGATATTTCCCCATAACCTCGCCGACGACGCGCGCGGACTTCATGTGTTTTGAGCCCTTCCCCAATCCAAGCTCATGCATAGCAAAAAGAACACGACGGTGTACCGGCTTCATACCATCGCGGACATCAGGAAGCGCGCGCGCGACAATGACGGACATAGCGTAATCAAGGTATGATTCTTTCATTTCGTCCGTAATCTCGCGATTTTTAATTTTTCCTATGTTTTGTGATTCCATAAAAATTTAGCAGACTTACAGCGTAAGCCTAGTACACGTTTTCAAGCGGAATATCCGATATGGGCGGTTCTTCTTTTGGTTTTTGATCGCCGACGGTCTCCGATTCGTATGATGAGAAGGAATCAAAGAATTTTTTTGCGGTCAGCGTTGTTTGAAGCGTTTCGTTCAATTTTTGTTTTATCTCTCCCAAGCGCGCGCGAAAGTTCTGAAGACGCCGGAGTTCATTTTCCGCCATTGTGCTTGCTTGTCCAAACGATTTTGTAAATCCATTGTTGCTCAACCGCGCGGTCAGATACCATACAAAAAAAACACCCCCACCGATCGCACAGAAAAAAAACAAAGCGAGTAATCGTCGCACGCCCTCCGGTTTTTCCCGCATTTTTTCAAGCCATATTCTCATTATGATATGCGTTGTGTGTTCCGTGCTGTTTTTACGCGACAGACAGAACGATGACGCGCGTTTCCTCTGTTTGCGGCAAATCCTTTTTTTTAATGACGAGTTTGTCCATTTTTTCCGTTTTGCCCGCACCAATTTCTTTCAGGAACACATCAACCGCATCGAGCGTCTCATGCGCTCCAGGAATTTTATAATGGATCGGAATCACGATGCGCGGTTCAATTTGATCGGTTATTTTTTTTGCCGCTGTGCCGTCAATCGTGTGTTTTCCGCCCACAGGAACAAAAAGAATGTCAATTGTTTCCAGCGCTTCTATTGTTTCACCGCGAAGCTTTTCTTCACCGATGTCTCCCATATGCGCTATACGCATATCCTCAATTTCATATACGAAAGCGGTATTTAATCCTCGCTCTTTTCCGTCTGAGTTGTCGTGGCGCGTTTCAATTCCATTGATATGGACGCCTCCGATTTCATATTCGCCCGGTCCGTCAATAATAAAAGGACTCCCACCAAGTGAATTGGTTTGAATGTGCGAGTGTTCATGGCTTTTCGTAATGATGTGAGCCGAGAAACGGGGCGGAGTGAGTCCAGCTTCTTTTGAATATGGATCGGTGACGATAATCGTATTTCCCGATTGAATCTTGACGCACGATCCGCCGTGCCAGGTAATAATCATAATTTGCGTAGCTTCGTTAACTTTCTAGCTTCATTAGCTTTTTTTCGCCGAAGGTCGATCTCTGCCAGAGGCCAACAAGCGCATTCGGCAGAAGAAAATTTCTCGCAAGTCGATGAAGCAATTGTATCATTGTATGAACAAAAAAACCACCCATCACATACGCTTTCAGAAGTAAATTTCTAGATGAGCCATAACGAAAAGTTGCTTTTTTTTCTTTCTTTTACTATACTTTCTCAACCATGTTAAACAATACAAACACAACCAATACCGAATTAGAGAACGACGCTGATTCAGAAATCAAACAACGCGATATCATAAAGCATCCCATGGAGGCCTTATTAAAGCAGAAGGTCGATGCAAGCATGTACATAAAAATAGGAGATATTATCAATGGCGTGGTTCTTTTTCGCGAAGGAAACAGGCTTTTTATTGATATGGACGCCCGGGGGGTTGGCGTTGTTTTTGGAAAAGAATTTTATGAAGCTCAACATATTATCAAGGGTCTAAAAATTGGGGATATGGTAACGGCAAAGGTTGTGGAACTCGAGAGCTCTATTGTAGAAGGATATTCCGAACTTTCGTTAAAAGAGGCGGGAAAAGAAAAGTTGTGGGTTGATCTTCGGGAGATGCTACGCAAAGGAACAACGCTTTCCGTTCGTATTAAAGAAGTGAATCGCGGTGGTCTTATGATGGAATATAGTGGCGTTGTCGGATTTCTGCCAGTTTCCCAGCTTTCACAGAAAAATTATCCGCGCGTAGAGGGAGGCGATAAAGAAAAAATTTTGGGGGAATTAAAGAAATTCGTTGGGAAAGATTTTAAAGTTAAAATTATTGATGTTCATCAAGACGAGGGAAAGCTTATTTTTTCTGAACGCGAACTCGATAACGACGCGCTTTTGGGTGTTGTAAATAAGCATGTCGTGGGCGAAGAAGTTGACGGAGAAATTACCGCGATTGCTCCTTTCGGAGCTTTTGTACGGCTTGCCGACGGACTTGAGGGACTGATTCATGTTTCCGAAGTTGCTTGGCAATTGGTACAGGATCCGCGAGATGTCGTAAAAATTGGTGAGAAAGTCCACGCAAAAATTATTACGATTGAAGGAATAAAAATCTCACTTTCGCTCAAAGCGTTGAAAGATGACCCATGGCTTGCGTTTCAAGAAGTTGTAAAGAAAGGCGATGTAGCAAATGGCATCGTTGTTAAATTCAATCCTTTTGGAGCGTTTGTGAAGATGATGTTTGCGCTGTCAGACGGAGAATTACGCGAGATTCAGGGTTTAATCCATGTTTCTGAATTTGGCACTGAAGCAAAAATGCGTGAAACGATCGAAATCGCTAAAGAATATGAATTTATAATCACCTCAATTGATTTGAAAGAACATCGAATGTCTTTGGCGCTTTCGAAAAAAGCAGACGAAGGAGGGGGGGAAGTTCAAAAAAAACAGGAAGAAGAGAAAAAAGAAAAAAATGAGTAAAGAAAAAAGTCAGCCAAAAGGTTGACTTTTTTCTTAAAGCTAGTATAATCTTGGAATGGCGCGGTAAATTGACAGAACGTTGAAAATCTAAATAAAGGAGGTGTTTGTAGGGAGAAAATAATTTTTCGGTTCGACGACATCTATTCGTTCTGTTTTCTTTCGTTCGTGAGTTGTTTTTGCAATGTAGAGATGTGGGGATAAAGTTTCTTAACCATTGAAAATGCTATTGGGCGAATACGCACTGATAGCAAAAGAAGGGGGTTCATGCCATGGACGAATACACGACAGATCTTGCCAAGAGGGTTGATGATGTTTTGCGAGGAGTTCGGAAACAGCAAGATCAAGCAGCCGATCAGCTTACGGCGGCAGAAGTTTCTGCCGATTCAGAAAAGATGGCGATGCTGAAAGCGGCGGCCATGCAGGGCGACAAAAATGTGAGCGCTATGCTCAAGTATATTGAGGAGTTGGCGCAAGGCGCGAAGAAGAACGTTTTCGCTGTTCACGCCGGTGCGGTCAAGAATCTCATGAATGAGATTCTTGATGGGAAGATCTCCTATGTTCAGGCAATTCTCAATGGGGTGAAGGTCAATTCACTCCGTGAGGCAGATCGACACGAGAGAGGGAAGAGGGTTTTCTTCTATGACTTTTCTCGCGACTGTGTTCGGAACTTCGTTTCGTCTGGAAGCGTTGCGGATGACGATGATTTGGTGACCGAGCTTCACGGCTATCGGAAACGGGAATATGCCCGGATTATGAAGGGTCTGAAAGACGGAATGATCGCCGTGGAAGTCGCGGCACGGTTGGCGGTCGAGCTTTCGTACGCCAATGTCATGGACGGCCGTCAAGCGTATGCAAACAGGGCAATTACCCATAAGTTTCATTTTGGGGATTATGCTCTTGTGCCATTCCCTATGCGGAACGGAGATCCGGGTTCCAACAAGGAGTCCATGGATCTCTACAACGCGTTGTTGGAAGCGAAGAATCTGGAGCAGGACACCGTTCGTAGCGATGTTGCCGGTTTTCTTCTGCCCCAAGATCAGGTGAAAGACACGGGAGATTTTCTCGGCATTCTCGCCGGAAAGCCGGGGACGATTGTTGTGACCGAAGTTTGGAAATCGGTCATGGTCGGGGTGGAGATGGTGCGGAAGGGCTGGGCTGATCGACTTTTCGTCACTCGCGTTTCCTACCGTCCATTTGCGGAAAGCGCATTCTCCTACATCAATCGAGATCAGGTGAAGGTTATGGGGTCCATTCCAGTCAAGGTTATGTATAATGGATCTGGCAAGTGCTTGTTTGAGGTTCGGAACCTCCAACTGAAGAGTTTTTTTGAACGGCAGTTTGCCATTCGTGCCACGAAGACAGTGACGGCAGATATCAATGCGTTGTTTGAAAAGATCCGTCATGAGCGTGATCAGGTTTTCAGCGACGCGCGAATACGAATCTCGAAGCGGGCAACGCTTAGCACGCAAGAGTTTTGGTCTAAAAAACCAGGACTTATGTCGATCCTCGTTGACGGTTGGAAGATTAGCGGTGATGAGTTCGGCTTCCTTGATGCTCTTTTGGAGAGCGACGGGAAGACGATTAAGGTCGTTGATGTGAGTCCTCGAGCGGCGGCTCTCATTTTTCACGATTCTGCGGAATGCGGAAAAACTGGAGATGGGGATTTGGACAAAGTCCCAATGAAGTTTCCGTTTGGCGAAGTTCCCAAGCGAGTGTACGCTTGGATGCGCCAGGCAAAAAACATTCAACCGAGAGGAGGCAAACGCTTCTAGTACGCGCTAAAAAGTGCGTTAGTAGTAGCCGGCATTTGTGCAATATGCACAGTGCCGGCTTTTTTCTTTTTTTATATAACTTCTCGCAGTTCTGTGGCGTTTTGATGATCGTTCAAGAACTTGCTGAAAATACCGAATTGTGATACTCTATGCATATTATGTTAAAGACCAAAGAAAAATTAAAAGTCATCGAAAAGCATCGCGAACACGAAAAAGATACGGGTTCCGCTGAAGTGCAGGTGGCTTTGTTTTCAGAACGAATCAAAGAATTGACCGGACACCTAAAGCACAATCCAAAAGACAATCATTCCCGCCACGGACTTTTAGGCATGGTCGGCAAACGCCGAAAAATTCTAAAACATCTCCAAAAAAACGATAAAATTCGCTATGGAAAACTGGTTAAAAAGCTTGGCATGAAAAGCGCATGACCATCATTAAACACAAGGATCAGCGAGTCGCCGTCCTCATTGATGTCCAAAACCTCTATCACTCGGCAAAGAATCTTTATGGTGGGCGCGCAAACTTCAAAGAAATTTTAAAAACCGCGATTTCCGGTCGGGCGCTTGTTCGTGCTATCGGATATGTGATTAAAACTGAATCGGGCGAAGAAACGGCTTTTTTTAAAGCATTAACCGAGATTGGAATAGAAACAAAAGAAAAAGATCTTCAGATTTTTCATGGTGGCGCAAAAAAAGCGGATTGGGATGTCGGAATGACAATTGACGCGGTGCGCCTCGCGGAAACATATATTGACACAATCGTGCTTATTACAGGAGATGGGGACTTCGTCCCTTTGGTAGAATATTTAAAAGCAAAAGGGATCCAAACTGAAGTTATTTCATTCGGCCGTTCATCGTCTCTGCGCCTGAAAGAAACAACGGATGATTTTTATGATCTTGATGAAAATCCAAGAAAATATGTAATTAAAATTGCGCATCGAAGACGAAACGACGAATGATGAAAAGAATATCGCGCGGGTAGCTAGAGTTTACCGTGGAAAACCGTTTCTCCTGTGAACTCTGCAACTCTCGCATCTCCTCATCGTTCTTCGCGTCACTCTTTGTTTGTGTTTGCAAAAAAACAAATGGAGGGAAAAACATTTACCCATTCACTTGGGACAAAAACAATTTCCGCGACATTCAATAAGCTCGCGGAACAGGCAAATGGCCGCGTCATTATGCGTTTTGGCGACACGGTCGTTTTAGTTACCGCGTGCATTTCAAAAAAAGAACGGGCCGGCATTGATTTCATGCCTCTCTCGGTAGAATATGAAGAGAAATTTTATGCTGTTGGACGAATTTTAGGAAGTCGTTTCATGCGCAGGGAATCGCGACCGAGCGAAGAGGCGGTTCTTTCGGGTCGTTTAACTGACCGCACCATCAGACCGCTGTTTGATCACCGCATGAGAAACGATATTCAAATTGTCGTTACCATTCTCTCAACCGACGAAAATGACCCTGATATGATTGGCGTCGTCGGCGCGTCATTGGCGCTTGGCACATCGAACATCCCGTGGAACGGACCTCTTGCCGCGGTGCGCGTCGGAAGAATCGACGGAAAATTTATTATTAATCCAACCCACGAAGAACGAGAAAAATCCGATATCGATATTGTCGTCTCCGGAACCGAAGATCGCATCAATATGATTGAGGCTGGAACGACTGAAGTGCCGGAAGCAGAAGTCTTGGACGCGATCGCAACAGCCCATGACGAAATTAAGAAACTTATATCGTTTCAAAAAAAAATCATCGCTGAAATTGGAATCGCAAAAACACAAATAACATTCTCTGAAAAAATGTATCCTCTATCAGAGGAAATGTTAAAAGCCGTTGGCGATGCCCTCTACCAAAAAGATAAAAATGTTCAAACAGAAAAAATGACGGAAACAAAATCCGCATGGATGAAACACGCGGAAGAAAAATATGGCGAAGAATTCTCACAAATAAAAGCGGAGCATTCCCTTGAGGAAGCGATCAACGAGATTATTCATACGCGTATTCTTGAAAAAGGAGAACGCCCAGACGGCCGCCGATGCGATGAACTTCGCGAACTGTATGGAGAAGTCGGACTTTTGCCCCGTGTACACGGCTCTGGACTCTTTATCCGCGGACAAACCCAAGCGCTCACTTCGCTCACACTCGGAGGTCCAGGCGATTCTCAAATTATCGAGGGAATGGAAGTTAGCGAAAAACGCAACTTTATGCATCACTATAATTTTCCTCCTTTTTCGACCGGTGAAATTAAGCCGATGCGCGGTCCCGGACGGCGAGAAATTGGTCACGGCGCGCTTGCACAGCGCGCGCTTGAACCAATCATTCCAAAAAAAGAAGATTTTCCGTACACAATCCGGTTGGTTTCTGAAATTCTTTCTTCAAACGGATCGTCGTCAATGGCGGCTACAACAGCATCGTCATTAGCGCTTATGGACGGTGGAGTCCCGATTAAAAAACCGGTCGCTGGTGTGGCAATGGGGCTTATGATGAACAGAAACGGTGACTATAAAGTGCTCACCGACATTCAAGGACCCGAAGATCATCACGGCGATATGGATTTTAAAGTCGCGGGAACGCGCGATGGGATCACGGCGATTCAAATGGATGTAAAAATTGAAGGCGTTACTCTTGAGATGCTGAAAGACGCATTTGAACAAACGCGAAAAGCGCGAATGGAAATTCTCTCAGTTGTCGAGAAAACGCTCTCTGCCCCTCGACCGGATTTAGCGCCATTTGCTCCACGCATTATTTCACTAAAAATAAATCCGGAAAAAATTGGAACACTTATCGGTCCCGGAGGAAAAAATATCAACGGAATTATTGACAGTACAGGCGCGCAGGTTGACATTGAAGACGACGGATCGGTGTTTATCACATCGGTTAATAAAGACAGCGGAGAAAAAGCGCTCAAACTCGTGCAGGCGTGCACACGGGAAATTATCCCCGGGGAAATATATGAAGGAAAAGTAACCCGCATTTTTCCGTTCGGTGCGATGGTTGAGCTCGCTCCAAAACAAGAAGGCCTCGTTCACATTTCAGAGCTCTCCGATAAGCGGATTGACAGCGTGATTGACGCAGTGCGTCCGGGAAAAATGGTAACGGTAAAAGTCCGCGA
>CAYIPF010000007.1:0-21779 GCA_964365285.1 uncultured Candidatus Saccharibacteria bacterium
CTCACCAGATACGCTGTATATGCCTCAAAATTTTCATCTCGTCTCGCTCAAAATTATTAGACCTACTGCGTAATTATTTTTCTACTACAATCTTAAAATTATGGCTGTAACTCGTCAAAAAAATTTTACAAGATACTCCTATATTGCTCGCTTTTTTTAACTTCGTTTCGCCTATAATTTTAAGATTTCGTGACGAAAATAATTATGCAGTAGGTCTATTGAGTTTCACCTGCGGAAAATCTTTAATCAGCGGGTCTATTGTGCGTGGAAACAAATCTTCCACGAAGAATTATCATAAATCCTGTGGTCCCTGCACAAGCTTGGGTTCCGCCTCAATGCCCTTTCCCGTAATCTTGAGCACATCTTTATCTATTTTTGTAAACTCTTTATACGCGTTATTGTACATATTTACGGTCGTACCCAGGTTTTTGCCCATTCTTTGCATATAATCTTCATATGATATCAAATGTCGCCCAAGATTTTCAACCTGCTTGATAATCTCTTTCGCTTCTTGAGAAATTTTCTGGTTTTTAAGGCCCTGCAATACAGTCTGCAAATACGCCAAAAATGATGTTGGAGAGACAACAATGACTTTTTTCTGTCCCGCATAGTGAATAAGATTTCGTGTATCATCGGCAACCGCTCCGACTTTGTTGATCAAAAGATCATAATACACCGCCTCCGAAGGAATAAACATAAAAGCAAAATCCATCGTATTCTCCTCCGGCTTCACATATTTTGATGTTTCGTCAATTCGGTTTTTCAAATCCGCGACGAACGCGGATTCATATCGCTTTTTTTCTGCCGGATCGCGCGATTCCAAAATACGATTATAATTTTCCAAACTAAATTTTGAATCAATCGGAATAATTCGCGTGTCCACAAAAACGACGGCATCAACGATTACGCCGTCTGAAAATACATACTGCATCTGATATGCCCCAGGAGGCAGAACATTTTTGAGAACCGTCTCAAGATAATATTCGCCTAAAATCCCCCGCTGTTTAGGGTTTTTTAAAATATCCTGCAAGTTTTGAAGCTGTCCGGAAAAATTGATAACCTGGCGATTTGTCTCATCAAGTTTTGTGAGTTTTTCCGTGACTTCAGCAAGAATCTTTGCTGACTGTCCTGAAATTCCCTGGATAAGCTCTTGCGCCTGTCCGAACTGCTGTTGATTGGCGCGGTGAGTTTCAGAAAGCTTTGAATCAAGGATTGTCCTCAGCTCCTTATTCTGATCCGCAAGCTGGGATAAGCGCTCCATTAAAGCGCCCAGTTTTTCGGCTTCGTGAGCGTCGGGCTTTTTTTCGCGCGACAAATACCAAAAAACAGCCGCAAAGCCGACTACAATGACGATAAGAAGAATAATAAATTCAGTTCCCATGCCGAATAGTATATTCCGTCACGGGTCTGTTGCCAAATGCTTTTCGTGGCGAAATTTTAGAATTACAGGCGAAGTAAAGTAAAAATTTTGAAGGTGCATATAGCGTATACATCAAGAAATTTTTACAAAATTATAACCGCAATTCTGAAAGTGTAGTAGTAAAGAGCATTTGGCAACAGACCCGCTATTAAAAAGCGTGAATAATATTCTCAAGTTCGCCAACCTTCTCCCCTAAAAGCTCTTTGGTATCCGCCTCAATGTGGAGACGCACCAGCGGTTCGGTATTTGAAGCGCGAAGCGAAAACCACCACGCCGGATATTCAACCGAAAACCCGTCAAGAGTTGAGATGGTTGCATCTTTAAATCGCGCAAGAATTTCCGCCGTGAGACCATCTTTATTCTTTACGGTAAAATTGATCTCCCCCGAACGAAATGTCGTCCGCATAGGGGAAGCCATATCGGATATAAGTCTTCGCGTACCCGCACGAAGATTGAGCATATAGATAAAAGTAAGAATCGCGGCATCGCTGTTAAAAAATTCCGGATAATAATAATGCCCGGAAGATTCGGCGCCAAGAATAATCCCCTGATCCCGCGCAAGACGATTCCGAAAAAATGCCGTTCCAACTCGGACGACTTCGACATATCCATTTTTTGATTGCACATATTCTCTACATTTTTTTGACGAATTGACATCAAAAAGCGTCACCTTATGCGAAACATATTTTAATTTTTCCTCCGCAATCAGGGCTCCCACAATATCCGGCTGTACGATTTCCCCAAATTCGTCAAAAAATATCGCCCGATCGCCGTCTCCGTCAAAGATAACTCCAAAATCCTGATGGTTTTTCTTTAATTCATCTACTACCGAAACCTGCGATTCTCGATCAAGCGGATTTGGACTATGCCGTGAAAACGCCGGATCAAGATCAAAAAAAAGTTTGGTCGCATCAACCCGTATCTGCGTTAAAAGCTCTTTCAATACTATGGCGGTCGCTCCTCCAGCCGCATCAATGACAACGCGTGGCATCGCACCAAATGAAGAAACTTTTACAAATTGCCTCAAAAACTGGATATATTGCGGAAGCATGGTAAATTCTTTAGCGACTCCGCGCGCTTTCGGCGACAAAAACGGCACCATCATCCGCTCATATATTTCAGGAAGTCCGGTCTCGGAAGCGATGCGCTCGGTCTTTGTCGAAAGCTTAAAGCCCGTTGTTCCTACAGGACCATGAGAAGGAGTAACCATAACCCCCGCATCTACATCAAATGTTCCGATGCCAAAATAATGCATTGGAGTTGTGGCGATTCCTCCATTAAATACGGTTACCCCTTCATCAACCAAACCGCGCATGAGCGCTTCTTGAAGCGCTTTTGATTCAAAACGCGCGTCTCGATTAACAAGTATCGCTTTTGCATGAATCCCCTTCTTTTCCCTTAAAAACAAAACCAGCGCCCTCCCCAAAAGATACGCGAATTCCTCACTGATTTCGTCTGGATATTTTCCGCGAATATCATACGCGCGGAAAACGGATTTTGATATTTCCATACATATGCTTGATTCTTCAAACAGTATATCATACAATCGAACGGAACAACTAGACATTAGTTTTTATCGCTATTTGCTTGTTAGGAAACTAAAAAGCTTCCGCCATAGGCGGATCCGCCCTCGGCGGAAAAAGCTAAAAACTAAAAACTGAAGTGGCACTCGGAGTCAACCAATTAAAAAAAGGCGTTATTATTCTCTACGAAGATCAGCCCTATGAAGTTCACGAAACGCATCACTTGCGAATGCAACAAAGGCGACCAGTCGTGAATACGCGCCTTACCAATCTCCTCACGGGGACTACGATAGAACGGAATTTTAAACAATCCGATGTTTTTGATGAAGCTGATGTTGAAAAAAAGACCGTTGTCTTTTTATACACCCACCGCGACGATTTTGTGTTTCACGAAAAAGATAATTCGGGGGCGCGCTTTAATCTTTCAAAGATAATTGTTGGCGATAAGGCAAAATGGTTAAAACCGAATACTCCAGTACAGGCCGTCGCATTTAATGAAAAAATAATTTCTATAACAATTCCTATTAAAATGGAGTTAAAAGTAATCGAAGCTCCTCCGGGAATAAAAGGCGACACAGCGCAGGGGGGCACGAAAGCGGTTACGCTTGAAACTGGAGCGATTGTGCAAGCGCCCCTTTTTATTGAAGAAGGCGACATTATTCAAGTAAATACGGAGTTAGGCGAGTACACGGAACGAATCAAGAAAGCATAATCATCGTAATATAACTGGATACAATATTGTGTCGTCGCTCGGACGAAATGTGAACAAGGTTCCCATTTCGCTCCTCACTAGCCGCAATCAAAACGCAAAAAGAACCTTAACATAGGAGGCAAACAACATGGCAAAAGCATATGCCCATCTTGATGACTGGGAACGGATATTAAGCTATATCGACAGTCGAGCATACGAACTGAATGAACGTATCGACACATTACGCGATGAGAATAACCTTTTTGTGACAATAACCGAACGCTATCCAGAATGTGCGAATACTTTTACTGCCTTCGCTAACAAAAACGACTCCATATTATCAGAAGCGCGTTCTGAACTTGTTTTTTGGATATCCATAAGAAACAAATTGAATCCTTGCCAATCCTGCAAAGGATACGGAAAATTTCGAGTATTCGAAACGCAAAACGAATCACACTTAGAACCATGCGACGCATGCCATGGATCAGGCGCCTCAGAAGAAAAATAGATAAAACTACACGGCTTTGGTAAGCCGTTTTTTAATTATTATGATTATAAGGTCTTGTGAGATTGAACCTCGTAAGTTTTCGATTGTCCCGCGGTAGGCATTTTGCGCAACTTCTTTTCTGGAACACAATGCTCTTTACTTAAAAGTGATTCTCTCTCCGGGTTTTAGAACGCGATTGTTCCCTTGAGACACCTTAGGCTCTGTTTTTTTTGACGCATCAGCGGAATGGCTTTCTCGCGGTTTCAACATTCCGGTGCGATCATGAACAATCCCGTCGCCACCTTCATCCACTTGATTTATTTTTTTTTGCGTAAAAGATTCTGAAAGGACTTTTTTTAATTCCATAAAATTAATTGTTTTTTTCTGAGCTGGCTTTTGTTCTGCGCTCACGCCTTCTGAACTATCGCCGCGAGAAGAAAAATTTTTTCTCTGTAATTGCGACAAAGATATAAATTCACTCGTTTTTTTTACATCAGGCTGAAAAAGTCCTCTTTTTTCCCGTGAATGAATCGGCTGTAACCGTACGGATGATGCTTCCGACCGTTCTGAACTTGGAGCCGTGGCACGCATATCATTCGCGTGCGTGCGAGACGAACGAATATCGGAAGTTCTCCCCATAAATTCATCTTTTCGTGACTCATACAAACGAATTTGCGGAACCGCGTCTTCTTGAGGAGCCGAATCTCGAGAGTGTTGTGAGATTTCTCGAGAAGCGTTTTCTCCGCTTCTTTGTTCAAATAATCGCGGTCGTACATTCGACTTACTAACTTCAACTTCCTGCCTTCCATCGGTCGTAACTCGACTTACGGGTAAGACACTTGGTCGTCGAAATTCGTCCCTATGAAACGGTGTTTCTCTCGGTAATTCCTGATTCATGATTCTTGCCTGCCCCGTAGCTTCGCTGGAAGCGAGTGGTATCGGGGATTCTTGATTCTTGCCTGCCCCGTAGCTTCGCTGGAAGCGAGTGGTATCGGGGATTCGTGATTCAGAAGGAAGTCCTGAGTATGCCCGAGGAACGAAATCTTTAGGAATGGAAAGCGCGGGTTTAAACTCACTCCGCGATGCTCCGACCGCGTCTCTTCCAATTGCGTCATTTCCCGCAACATGCCCAAAGCTCTGTGATTGTCTTAAAACCTCGTCTCTTTTCAACGCGCCACCCGACACGCCGCCCATTGACCGCGTAAGCCCCTGCCAGTCAATAATTTCTTTATCAATGATTTTTTTGTCACGACCATAGATTTTTCGAGACGCTGAAATAACTTCGTCTTTGTATGATCGATCCTGGAACTTTACCGGCGGAAGCGTTGAAGCTGAAAACGGCCTTGAAGCAACCCCATCAATCATTAAACGAAGATAAATGCTTGCAAAACCAAGATTCACAAAATCTTTTGCGAGAAATTCAGGAGAAAATTCTTTTTCAAGAAGTTCCGCGTCAGTCGCTCCGACACGAAACGCGATCATTGTCCCGACATTTCCAAAAACGGCATCCCGCACCTCCTCGCTCATCTGTTCAACATACTGATGCGCTAAAATAAGATCTAAACGATATTTTCGCGCTTCGGAAAGAATACTCGCGAATGATTCCGTGGCAAAATTCTGAAACTCGTCCACATACAGATAAAAATCGGCGCGCTTGGATTCTTCAATCTCAATCCGCGTCATCGCCGCAAGATATAATCTCGTGATAAGCATCGCGCCTAACAGCTTTGCGTTTTCTTCCCCAATTCTTCCCTTGGAAAGATTCATAATGAAAATTTTTTTCTCATCTATTATTTTTCGCATATCAATAGAAGACTTTGATTGTCCGATAATATTTCGAATGAGAGGGTTTGAGGTAAATTGTCCGATTTTGTTTTGAATCGCCGCGGCGGCTTCTGTCGCAAATTTGTCTGTATACTTTGCGAATTCATTTTCCCAAAACGCGCGAACAATCGGATCCGTCACATTGCCGACAATCTGTTTCCGATACTCTTTATCCGCAAAAATACGATTAATACCCAACAGCGTCGTCCCGGGAGTTTCCAGAAGCGCCAAAATTGCATTAGAAAGAAGATACTCCATGCGCCCAGACCATACTTCCGCGCCCCAAATTTTCTTAAATACTCCCAAAAGCCCCGCGGAAACGAGGTGTCTCCGTTCCGGTCCAACATCTTCCATGACATTAAAAGCAACGGGATTATCAAGATCGCATGGATTGAAATACACGACATCGTTGATGCGCGATGGCGGCACGAAATCCAACATCCGTTCCGCGTATTCCCCGTGCGGATCAACAATGCCAACTCCCTCTCCCGACTGAATATCCTGAATGGTCATGTTCTCTAAAAGCGTTGTCTTCCCCATACCTGTCTTGCCGATCATATACATGTGGCGCCTCCGGTCATTTCGCTTAATACCAAAACGCCGCTTCACTCCGCGGAAGTTTGTTTCGGAAAATACGGTGATGTCGTGGTCGCTATTCATTATAATGGCGTTAAGCGTTCAGAGAATCTGATACATGATTCATGATTCGTGATTCTTTACTGAACGCCATACGCTATACCCTACTACCCCAAAGGCAAATTGATTGGCGGAGCCGCGCGTTTCGCCTCAATACGCGCAAGAGAAACCGTCGTTACAACGCCTCCCGGAATATGGAATATCGTCGCTAATTCTTCTATATTGAAAACAAATTGCGAATTTGTGTATGAGTCAAACAACGCGTAAAAATTATCCGCCAACGAAAACGAATACGCCGATCCAGGTTTTTCACGCATGCGATATTTCATAAAAACTGACCGTTTCAAACGTAATTCCCGCTGGGGAACGAAAAAATAATCAACTCCCGTGCCATTCGCCCGCTTAAAACCATTCAACCGAAGATCGTTAAATTGATTAAAAGCACCGAAGAGCGCGGCCATATTCGCGGGCTGAAAGACATCGCGCTTTGCCAAATATAAAATACGAATCGCCGTATCAAAACCGAGCTTTGATATGTTTTCTTCAACCGCCTTTACGACATCCCTCTCTCCGGGGGAAAGCTCCGGTTTTTGGTCCTTCTTTTCATCTTTTTTTACAGCGGATAGATTTGTCGGCGCGCCAAATAGAGCGTTTGAAGCGATAGAAAAATAACTTAAAACGATATCAACGACTTCAATAATAAAGGATTTTTTTAATGGTTTTTTTCTGCCTAAGAGTTTATTGACAAGTTCAACGCCCTTGTCTTTCCATTCGTTTCCAGCTGGACGGATCAGCATTTGAATCCAAATTTCTTCTCCTGTTCTCAATTTACTTAAAACCTCGGCAAGAGACGCCAACGGATCAACTTTCTGCGATTCTTCTTCGATCTTCTCCATAACAAACGCTTTATAGGTGCGGATCGGATATGCATCTTCCTTATTCAACATAAGTTCAAAACCGCCAATGCTCCATTCTTCATTCGGAATGCTTTTCGGAACATCTTCCGTGTAATCGGAAACTTCCCGAATTTCTGATTCGGGATACTGCGCGTATACCTGCGCTTCAACAAGATTTCTGAATTGAGCTGGTGTCCAGATAAAAAACGAAATGGCTCCGCCCCGCCCGATAATTTCACACGAAAACCAAAGCTGAACCTTACCGGCCCAATATCTATCAATAAGATTTCCACCGCTTTTAATGCCGTGAAGTCCGGCAAAAACCTGCTCCATCGCCTGCGGTGGCTTCCCAACTTCCGCCGGAATTTTAATCTCAAGAAGCGTCCAAACAACTTTTGAAAGAAAAATCGAACGAATATGGATAAGCCATATCCGCAAAAAAATAAAAAAAAGAACATACGGCGTCCAGAGCCACCATATGTTCAAAAAAAATGTCGGAACCGCCGACCAAATCAAAAAAAATTCCTTTGGTAAAAAATCAAACATAAAAATCGCGTATATCGCGATCGCTCTCGCTTAAAAAGCGTTTCTTCTTATGCGAGATAATACGCCCCGCTATCGTTCTTTTTAAAATACTGCTTATTCTGAAGATTGAGCATAATCGTATTTTCTTTCACAAACCGTTTTTCCATAACCGCTCGAACAATCATCTCTTTGCTCATTGCGGTATTTTCACGGCGAAGAACGCCCTCAATCACATCGCGCACCGTGCCCGGTTCATACCCCCATTCGCGAAGCGCGTACAATCCGCGCCCAACCAAAACAAAACGGGTTGAGTCCTTAATAAGTTCATTATGCACCGTTTGCGGATGAGCGCGTTTTTTTCCACGAAATCCGCTCTGATCAATCGCAAGCGCTACCTGCTGGAAATGCATCGGCTTTTTCGATTTCAAAAGAATGACATACGCTTTATCGCGAATGCTTCTTGGCTGAATCGTCGCCCACTCCAAAAGTCCATATTCATTGTAAGGATTTTTTCCGATGTGCTTACAAAAATTGATATGCTCATCCACGACATCGTTTGAGGGACGGCTTCCATAAACCCCGGCGTACGAATCAGAAACAAGCCCAACAAGCGCGTCGCGCGAAAGAACCGATTTATTTTCTCGAAGGTGTGTTGTCACATTCCCCATGACTTTCTCTGAATTTCCAAGCTTTTCTTTTTCAATATAAATCCGCGGATGATATTCTTCCGATTCAGGCGCGTGTTTAATTTCAGGATGAAGCGCTATCAAAAGCTCAGCGTGCGCGACATCACCCTCATCCGCAATTGAACGAAGAAATTCGTCTCGTGAAACAACTCCGCCGTAATTTATCGCGTACCCCGTAATATCGCGAAAAATACCCGACAAGTACTGCGCTGAGTCGGTTTTTTTAAGATGCTTTAACGCATCGTTTTCAATCTGGCGAACGCGTTCACGGGTAATCCCGTATGTTTTTCCGATTGCGTCAAGCGTTACAGCACTTCCGCGAATTCCAAAACGCCGCTCAATTACATCGCGGAGCCGTTTATTGGGCAAAGCTTTTAAAATTGTTTGTACCGCCTCTTTAGGACGGATAGATAATGGGACTTTTTTCATTATTTAAATATTAAAAACATTATTACGGTATAGTGTTTTATGCGCGCTTTTTGATTCGTTCAAAAGAAACCAGCAAAGGACTTGCAATAAAGATTGAAGAATATACTCCGACCGCCATGCCGATAATAAGAAGAAGCGACATAAATCGAGTCGTCTCTCCTCCAAAAAAGAATACCGCAGTAAGAGCGACGATCGCGGTAAGCGAAGTGTTAATAGAACGAACAATCGTTTCTTTAACGCTCCGCTCAACAATATCCTCAAACGATCCTCGGGATTTCTCTGTTAATAATTTCTCCCGAATTCTGTCAAACACTACAATAGTATCATGCACAGAAAAGCCTAAAATTGTCAAGATACCCGAAATAAACAGCATATCAATTTCAACCCCAAAAAAATACCCCAAATATGCAAAAACCCCGACTGGGATGCTCACATCATGCAAAAGCGTAATAATTGCAACAACCCCGTATTTCCAAGAAGAAACCGGATCCGAGACTTTTCTAAACGCCCACGCAACATAGATAAGAATAAAAACCAAAACTAACGCGATAGCTTTATATGAACTAACCTGAAGTTCTCGTCCGATTGCCGGGCCAATGGTATTGAACCGTTTTTCCCCAAAAACACTGTCCGGATTCTGCGCGTTGCCGGATAGCCTTGCCGTAAGAATACGGTGCTCATCTTCGGATATATTTCTGAAACGCAACATGTATCCTTTTTCCCCGACTCCTTGGGCAACAACGGTTGCAATTCCGGAAGAGTAAAACGCTTCTTGAACGCTTTTAAGATCCACCCGATCGCCTACAAATTCAATTTCCATAAGCGACCCGCCGATAAAATCAATTCCCGGCTTCAATCCCCACAGAAAAAGGGCGGCAAACGCGCAGAGAGTGAGCACTCCGGAAATACAATAAAAAAACTTTCGATTCTTAATGATGTTCATGATTCAGCTTCTTAAGTATATTAAACCCTCTGATTAAAGATTTTAACTTTTATCATTTCATTTTTCGCTATTTTTGATACCGCTTAAAAAAAGCGAACGATATTTTTCAAGCCGTGGCGTTAAAATCGAAAGGAGAAAATTTCTTGTGATGGTAAGCGCCGTAAACATACTTACTAAAATTCCGAGTGAGAGCGTAAGAGCAAATCCCTTCACAACACTCGTCCCAAAATAATACAGAATGATTGATGTGATCAAGCTAGAAACATTCGAATCTCGAATTGAAGTCCACGCACGCGCAAAACCCTCATGCACAGAATCATAAATCGTTTTGCCCTTTTTTAACTCCTCTTTCATTCTTTCAAAAACAAGAATATTCGCGTCAACCGCCATACCGACAGAAAGAATAAATCCGGCAATCCCCGCCGTCGTTAATGTAACCGGAATAAGCTTGAACAAAGAAAGTGTAAGCGCGGCATACACGCACAAAGCGATGACCGCGATAATACCCGGAAGACGATACCAAACAATCATAAAAAGCGCTACAAAAAGAAATCCATAGAGTCCCGCGGTCATACTCTGCCGAATATACACCTCTCCAAGCGATGCCTGTACATTCTCGCGACCAATAAGCGTTATTGGCACCGGCAAAGCGCCCGCATTTAAATATCGCACAAGGTCTTTCGCTTCCTGAATCGTAAATCGACCCGTAATCTGGGCTTGTCCGCCTAGAATTTCCTGTTGAACGGTTGGCTGGCTCAAAAGAACGCCATCAAGAAAAATACCGACCGGTTTTTGAAGATTTCGTTTCGTAATGTCGGCAAAAAGTTTTTGTCCATCATCGTTAAATTCAATTGCAATTTGCGGTCGACCAATTGTCTGATCAAAAATTACTTCCGCCTTTTTCATAAAACGGCCGTCAAGTCCCGTTGAAACATACTGTATCGCTTTTGCTTCTTCATCGTTTTTTGGCATGGGCCCGTTCAATTCGCGAAATTCAAGAAACGGCGTCTCCCCAATAAGCTTGATTGCCTGATCTACATCCGTAATGCCGGCAAGCTCAACAACAAGACGATGCTCACCCCCTTTCTTTTCAACCTGAATGAGAGGCTCAGAAACTCCGTAAATATTCACGCGCCGTTCAATGGCGTCACGGAGAAAATTCATGGCGTCTTCAGGCGATCCCTGTATCATCGCCGTGTCAGCCCGATACAAAAGATGCGCGCCACCGCGAAGATCAAGCCCTAAAACAAAAGATTTTTTTATAAAATTCGGCACAGCAGAAACTCGATCAAAAAGAAATTGGCTACTGAAAAACCCCGCGAAAATCGCGAACAAAAAAACTATAATGCTAAAAAATCGTACTTTAAATTGCTTGCTCATAATGAAAACGCTATCACAAAACATTTTTTAGCGCAAAAAATCCATTTCTGATGTAAACGACATCGTTGCAAGCATGGCGCGATATTCGTCAACGACGGACTTCATTCCATTTTCTGAAAAACTCCCGCGAATGCCAAGAATAATCGTATAAAAAAATCCGCGCTCAAGAAATGTCGCCTCATAAAATACGCCTTCATCATTCGGGCTGTAATACTGAAGTACAAGCGCGCGCCTCCCAGAAAGCTCCGCCGATTCAACCGCTCTCATTGGATACTTCAATTCCTGGAGCGCGGCGATACGCGCAACGCGATAGGCGAGCATACTTTCACCGTTTATCCCCGCATCAACAGCGTCAACGGAAACAATTGCATCCTCGCCTTCCCGCATAATACCGCGGTATTCTCCGGAAAGGGGACGCCACCGCGGAGGATACTTAAACGAAACTCCTCCGATGTCGAAAGAAAATACAGCCCATTTCTTTGCATCAGGAACATTTGGAATAGTAAATATTCCGCGTGGCTCAGATTCTTTCATGAGAAGCTCAACTGATTTTCGCTCAACAGTGAACTGCCCGATAACACTTCCCAAATATACAATGATTCCGATAAGCACGATGACAGCAAAAGGAAGCATGAGTCGTCCAATAAAAGTTTGTTTTTCAGGAAAAGATAAATTTTTCATGCTGATACAAGTGAAGCAATAATAAGCGCAGGAAAAACAACCGCCGCCGTTTCTGAACGAAGAACGGTCGGGTACACATGAACAATTTTAATTCCCGCCTCTTCCGCGTGTCGTACTTCATTTTTAGAAAACCCGCCTTCAGGTCCTATAAAAATATATATTTTTTTCATTCTATACGGACGAACGACAATTGAAAGCTCCTCCAAAAAAAGCGTCAACGCACTGGAAGTATCAAAAAGAATTCCAAACGCGTCTTCCCGCACGCACTCTGCAATCGCCTCAAAAAACGAAACTGGTGACCAATACCGCGGAAGAATTGCCCTTCCCGACTGTTCGGCGGCTTCCATTATAATCTTTGCAACGCGCACGCTATTAAGATTTTTTTCGATAGATCGTTCAGTTATTATCGGCATAAATTCCGAAACGCCAACCTCGACCCCTTTTTCAAACGCCCACTCCATGCGACATTTCCGCACGATACCCTGACATACAATAATCGTCGCCATCAGCTCGCGCTCATTTTTTTTCAACTCAACAATCTCCATGCACACCTCGTTTTTTGAAATAGAAATAATCCGCGCCACATAATCAAATCCATCTCCGTTAAAAAAAATGACGGTTTCGCCGGACCAAACGCGCAATACGCGAAAAAACCGGCGCGCCAACGCTTCGTTTTTAATCGCAATCTCGCCTCTCTGTAGTTTTTGCTCGACAAAAAAACGATGCACAAAAATACTTTAAAAATTAGGAATTGGAAATTAGGAATTTTAAAGATATCCGTTCGGATTTATTGAACCTCCATATGGAAGGATACCACAGAGCTTTGACTGCTTCAATTCAAGAGTTCTCATATCATACACCGTAAAATGAAGATGCGGTCCCGTAGAACGGCCCGTTGAGCCAACATATCCAATGCGCTCACCGCGAGCAACACCCTGTCCTTCTGAAACTTTCTGAAGTGAGAGATGCGCGTAGAGCGTTGCCAAATTATTCTCATGATCAATAACGATATATTTTCCGTATGCCCCCCGCGAACAATACGAATCCGAATTGCCGACGGCAATTACCCTTCCTCCCGCGGCCGCAACGACATCCGTACCGGTCGGCGCGGCGATATCAATACCATTATGAAATTTATAAAAGTGGGAATTCTTTGCAAATGGCGTTTCTCCATATCCCTGAGTCGCCATTCCCTCGGTCGGCATGGCAAAAAATCCATCACGGCGAGGCGGAAGCGATGACGGATCAACTTGTTTGCGCAATTCTTCTTCCAACCCTTCTATCTCGCGCTGAATCTCCTCAAACTGTTTTTCCCGCTCCGCTAAAAGCTCCTGATAACGCCTCTCTTGATTCTTTGTTTGCGTAAGCACGCCCTGTTGTTCTTTTTTCTCTCCCTCGGTAATAATTTTTTTATCGGAAAGCTCCCCTTGAAATTTTATCAATTCGCTCTGTCGCGCTTCAGTCGCGCTTCGGCTCTCCTCAAGCTCTTGTTTTAAATCACGAAGTGAAGCGATAGCGTCGTTCAGTTCTTTTTGAAAATTTTCGCTCTGATCAAAATATCCAAAAATATCGGATAAACTCGCACTCTCCACCAAAAAACCCAAAAGCCCTCGGTGCTCGCGTTCAGAAAACGCGCGAAGCGTGTTGGCAATAATTCGCCGTTTTTCCGCAATCGCGACTTCTTTATCAAGAATTAAAATCTCAAGTTCCCGAATTTCAAGTTTTTTCTGACTAATTTTTGTCTCCGTGAGAGAGATATTCCGCCGAAGATTTACGATACTGCCATTGAGAGATGTTATTTTATTTTTAAGCGTGTTCGCGGTTTTGTTATTCTTTGAAATTTCTTCGTTGTACCCGCGGATTTCTTCCTGAATCTTTTTTATTTCTTCGTTTTTTGCGTCAATCTGAAGTTTCAATTCATCAACGGATATCGCCCGCGCATTGCCAGACAATGCAAAAACCCCTAGCGCGCAAACGCAAAATATCACAAATATCAAGCTTGATTTCCGTATAATCGCGTTCATTTCTTTCAGTATACCAAAAACAAAGCGCGTGTGCAGTAGCACGCGCGCTTTGATGTCATTTCAGTTTCGCAAGCGCGCCCTTCACACGCCGCAACGATTCTTCTCTGCCTAAAATTTCAATGATTTCAAACGGACTCGGAGAAACATTCCTACCTGAAAGCGCAACACGAAGAGGCCATAAGAGCTCTCCCTTTCCATGAAAATTCTTATCAATTTCAGCAAAAAAAATATCTTGAAGATTCGCTTTTTCAAGCGGATCAGTTATACGCAGAAGAAGCGCCTCTGCGCGTTCAAGCGCGTGAACTGTTTTTTCTTTAGAAGAATCTTTCCACGCAAGAAGCGTAGTGCCGTACTCCGGACATGCAAAAAAAAATTCCGTACTTTCAAAAATATCCGAGAGTTTTTTCAAACGCGGCTGTTCCAACGCAATAATTTTTTTAAGAAATTCCGCATCTAACGTGTTGATTCCTAATTCTTGATTCTTGATTCCCGCATAAAGATATGGGATGCACAATTGCGTCAATTCATCAACCGTCTTTTGTTTTATATACTGCGCGTTAAACCAGTCAAGCTTTTCTTGATTGAACACTGCTCCGGCTTTTTGCACTTTTTCAAGTGAAAATTCTTTTTCAAGTTCCGCCAAAGAAAAAAACTCCCGCTCATCGCCCGGATTCCACCCAAGAAACGCCATAAAATTAATCATCGCCTCGGGTACATATCCTTGCTCTCGAAACTCATTGAGAGATGTCGCTCCGTGGCGCTTTGAAAGTTTGGAACGGTCGACACCAAGAATCAACGGAAGGTGCGCGTACTGCGGTCTTAAAAAACCAAGCGCTTCGATCAAAAGAAGTTGTTTTGGGGTATTTGAAATATGATCTTCACCGCGAATAACATGAGAAATCTTCATCAGCTCGTCATCGACGGCAACGGCGAAATTATATAAAGGAATCGTCACATCTTTTGCGATAGAAAAATCGCCCACACAACCCGTCTCAAAACTCACATCGCCTCGAATCATGTCCCGAAATGCGACCGTCGCGTTCATAGGCGTCTTGAACCGAATAATAAATGATTTTTTTTCTTTTTTTATTTGTTCCGCTTCATGAAGAGATGCTTTTCTGTATTCGCACTGATGCAATGACTGTTTTCGCTCCGCAATCAAATGTTCTTGTTCGGCGGCAAGTTCCTCCTCCGAATGAAAGCAATAAAACGCCTTTCCATCACTCAAAAGTTTTTCAAGATATGTTTTATATGTTTCAACCCTCTCGCTTTGGCGATACGGTCCGAACTCTCCGCCTTCTTCGGAAGATTCATCCGGTGTAATGCCAAGCCATTTCAAACCTTCAACAATGTCTTTTCCAAATTCCGGTTTAGAGCGTTCGCGGTCTGTATCCTCAATGCGAAGAATGAACTTTCCACCATAGCGTTTGGCAAAAAGATAATTAAAAAGCGCGGCCCGAGCAGTGCCGATATGAAATAATCCCGTTGGACTTGGGGCGATGCGCGTGCGGATGATCATAGATGTAAGCCGAGTTTAAGAATTTCTTTCGCAATAACTTCAGCGGCATTCACTTTAGCAAATAGCGCCGCCTGTTCGCTCATGATTTTTCTTCGTGATTCATCAGCGGCTAACTTTTTGATTTCATTCAAAAAAACATTCGGAGTTAGGTTTTCTTCTTCAATAACGATTGCCGCTCCGCGATTCGCGTATTCGTAGGCGTTATTTTTCTGATGTTCCTGAGCGGAGTTTTTCAGCGGGATTAAAATCGCGGGTTTTCCAACTGCCGCAATCTCAAAAATACTTCCCGCTCCAGCACGCGAAACAATGATATCGGCCGCGGCATACGCATTACGAAGCGTGCGATCGTCAAAAAATGCATATGGGTGATAAAAAACCAGATCTTCTTTTGAAAGAATTACGCTAATCTCGCCCTTCGCGTCCTGAAACAGCGCCTCTCCCGTCTGATGTATAATTTCAAATTCCCGCGCCAATTCTTTTATAGCGCCAACAAGCGTTGAGTTCAAAATCTGCGATCCCTGACTCCCTCCCATCACAAGCACAACAAAGCGCTTAGCAAAAATAACCAATTCTTCATTTGCCGCCTCACGGCTCCCTCCCAAAATCTGTTGCCGCACTGGATTACCCACAAGCCCAATTAAGCTTTTTTTAGGAAGAAGCTTGAGCGTTGATTCAAAGGAAACGGCAACGCGACTGGCAAACCGCGCCGCGAACGCATTGACAACGCCCGGGACACTGTCTGATTCATGAATAATAAGCGGTATGCGATAGATGATTGCGACAAGCACGACCGGAAGACTCCCGTATCCGCCCTTAGAAAAAATAACATCCGGCATCATGGAAAACAAAACAAAAAACGCTTTTAAAACCCCCACAATAACCCTAAAAATATCAAAAAAATTTTGCGCCGAAGCATACCTCCTCAACTTGCCCGAAATAATTTCTATCGTTTCAACGCCTTCTTTTTTTAAAATTTCGTGGCCGAAATTGTTAGGACCGATGTAATAGAGGGTTGAATTAAGAAGTTTTTCTTCTTCAATAATCCGCTTTGTTTCGCGGATAATAGCAACAATCGGATAAAAATGCCCCCCAGTTCCCCCGCCAGTGAATAAAATTTTCATGAATCATGAATCATGAATCATGAATCATGAATCAAGAGAACATCGACGCGTTTCTTGATTCTTAATTCTTGATTCTGCGGCATCATGCTGCTTTAGATACATTAAGTAAAATGCCAACGCTCGCCATGGTCATTGCCAATGATGTCCCTCCATAACTAATAAACGGAAGTGGGATTCCGGTCAACGGCACAATGCCGGAATTCGCTCCGATGTTGATAAACGCCTGAATGGAAATTGATACCACAATTCCCGTCGCTAAAAGCTTTCCAAAAACATTCGGAGCGCGCGTGGCAATCGAAAGTCCGCGCCACAAAAAAAATAGGAAAAGCAACACGAGCGCGCCCGCACCCACAAAGCCAAACTCCTCGGCAAAAACCGCAAAAATTGAATCTCCAATCGGCTCGGGAAGAAGTCCGTATTTCTGAATGCTCTCTCCAATTCCACGCCCAAAAAATCCGCCGGATCCGATAGCAATTTGCGCCTGATTGACCTGGTACCCTTTGCCAAGAGGGTCGTGGCCGGGGTTTAAAAATGTAAACATCCGATCGCGACCATATGGTGATGAAAAAAATTGTAAAAAAATAAAAAAAGCGACAAGCCCAAGCACCATGAGTGCTCCAATCTGGCTCCAACGGCTTCCGCCAATCAAATACATAAAAAGGGCATTAGCTCCAATAACAATGAATGTTCCCAAATCCGGCTGAAGAACGAGAAAAACGCCAATGATACTTACGATAATGATAAACGGAATAAATGTCGCCGAATATTCTTGAATAACGGATTTCCGTGATTCAAGCCAGCTCGCAAGATACATAATAAGCGCTAATTTCAAAATTTCAGAAGGTTGAAATGTAATCGGACCAATGGTAATCCACCGCATAGCGCCTCCGTACGAAAATCCGACATCGGGCATAAAAACCATAACCATCAAAATAAGAGACGCGATAATAAAAGGCACCGAATATGTGCGCCACGCCGTATACGAAACGGAAAGACCGATAAAAAACAAAATCATTCCGGGAATAAATCCCCTCATAAACTGATTAGCGATGTAATAATACGGAACGCCGAACTGTTTTTCGGACAACGCGGCGGACGCGGACGCAAGAATAAAAAACCCGACTGCGGAAAGAACAACGGCAATAAGAAAAAAAGATTTATCAATTCCGACAAAAATATTTTTCATACGATTCCTAATTCACACTCCGTGCCTCGTGTTATGTGATTCGCGTCTCGTGATTCACACTCCACGCTTGATTCCTGATTCTTGATTTTAAAACGAGTGTCGTTGTTCGCCAAAGGCGAAATTTTGAAAATCAAGAATTAAAAATTGAAAATTAAATATTAGAAATTGGAAATTATTTTAATGCACTACTCTTTCCGTATCACCATACCCGCGCGCGATCTTTGATGAATCCCGTTGCGCACGGCAACCACCCCATTCACCAAAACCCACAAAATCCCCCGCGGATACTGATACGGGTCTTCAAATGTACTCAAACTCCTCATCTCTTCCGGATCAAAAATAACAATGTCAGCAAAATTACCCTTTGCCAAAATACCGCGCCTTTTAATGCCTATGACTTCCGCCGGACCGGAAGTCATTCGCCGAATCGCCTCGGGAACCGTGAGCGATGCCCATTTTTTTGTTGCCAGACGAAAAAATCGCGGAAACGCGCCAAACGACCGCGGATGCACTCGTTCTCCTGTCTCCCGATGTTTTAAGCCGTATCCGCATCCGTCGCTTGCAACCATTGAAAGTGGATGCTCCAACGCCCATCGGACATGCTGACGATGAATAGTTCTGCCAAAGATTGTAACGCGTCCCTGATTGGCAAGAAGAAGCTGTACGAGAGCCTCTTCGGGAGAAATACCGATTAATTCGGAAATCCGCTGAATTGTTTTGCCGATGCTGTGTTTCGTCTTCCACGCCGTTGAAACCATAATCGTATCATAATGGAGTGTTTGTTTTTTTAAAGTTTTTATGACATCAAGACGAATCACAGGATCCCTGAGCCGTTTGAATAATGACACAAACCCACCTTCATATACGCCAGGTGGCAACAAAAGATACAGAAATGATCCTGTTGTAATATACGGATATGCATCAAAATTAATTTTTACTTCATTCCCGTTCGCCCGTTCCATAAGCCCGAGCGCGCGATGAAACTCTTTCCACGAGCGCCGACCGATTGCCTTAAAGTGCGAAATCGACACGGGAACACCCGCTTCCCGTCCGATTGTAATTGCTTCATTGATCGCGCCAAAAAGATTTAATGATTCTGAACGAAGATGCGTTTTATATATCCCTCCTTCTTTTTTTAAAACGGACGCGATATCAATAAGCTCTTCGGTCGTAGCGACCCGTTCATGCGCGTATACAAGACCGGTTGAAAGCCCAAACGCGCCATCCCGCAATGCCGAACCAAGCATATCTTTTAATTTTAAAAAGTCCTCATAGGTAAACGGCCGATTTTGATTTTTCAAAACGCCGCGCCTCAGCGTCCCGAATCCCACGAGCGTTCCAAAATTCACACCGGGCTTCAGTTTTTCTACCGTGGAAAGAAATTCTCCGAGCGAAAGCCAATCCACCGTCGCGATACTTTCCGTTCTCCATTTCTGAAGCGTGTAAATATCATTGGGAGAAACCAGTGGAGCCAATGATGATCCGCAATTCCCCCCGATAATGGTCGTGATCCCTTGCGCTACCATACTCTCTTGATCGGGATACGAAAAAAGCGTTCCGATTGTGTCGGCGTGATTTGTAATATCAATAAATCCCGGACACACAATCTTCCCTTTTGCGTCAATGATAAGCTTCGCCCCTCGATCTGAAACCGACAAATCAATCACCGCAATCTTTTTATTTGATATGCCAATTTCCCCTTCAAATTCAGGAGAGCCGGTGCCGTCCACAATTCTGCAGTTTTTTATTACAACATCAAAAGCCATTGAAAATGCATCTTAACTCTTGGGCTCATTATACAACAAACGAGCAAACAAAAAAACCGCCTTATTAAAGAGCGGCCTTACTACGAGGTTCAACCTCGTAAGGACTTACGCGTTTGGACAAATACATTGTTATTGCGAGGAGTAATCGACAAAGCAATTCACTGGATTGCTTTGGTTGCTTCCACGCGACCTCGCAATGATACGCTTTGCGTAAGTCCTATTATCTATAGAAATCGCTCCTGACCCCATTATTCAACTCCTGACCCCATTATTCAACACCATCTTTCGGAGCCCATGGAGTCGTGCGAAGAGGGATTAATCGCTCCTTGCCTTCCTGGTCCTTAATAACAATAAACGGATCGGTAAGAGTGGTCCTGGGAAATCTTGATATCTTTCCGAACATAAGACCGCCCGAAGAAAGAGAAACCGTAGCATAACGATCAGCGAAAAAAACGCTCTTCCAAAGTACGACTCCCATAATACTGACTCCAATAATGATACCGACTGCTATCAATTTAATGTTTGTTGATATAGACATGTTTTACCTAAAACGGAGTTTTATAAACATTCCGTTAACACTATTATTTTGCCGGAAGAGGTAACGGAGAAGGTATGCCACCAAAAGCTTCTTGAACTACAACGCGCACCGCCTCAAAGCGCGTTTTTTCCTTTATGTTCTCTCCAGCTTCCACGGAAACTTGATCGCCCGCCCTCAAATCTTTTAATGAAACTTCTTTTTCTATGAATGGGTTTGGGAAAAGAGCCGGCGATGGAATTTCCCCCGCCTTTCGCCCGCTCTGCTCTTTTTGAATCGCTTCAATCTCACGCTGAAAAACTTTTGGATCTTTTTGCGTCATGCGAATAATTTTCGTCGTGCTTGTAACGACAACTTCTCTCTTTTCCGGCAGGTCTTCAAATGGATTTATTGAGGGTGATGATTTTATAACAAGCACATTCTCTTTAACCATCTCAACGGTTCCGAAAACAGAGCGCATATCTGGGATTGAGGGAAAGAATTTTTTTGCTTTCTCGATTTTCGCTTCCAATTCCGCAACAGATCTGCCGTCCGTACCCGCCGTACCCGTAAGAGTATCGCCGCCAAAAGAATAGTATCTTCCGGTCATAAAACCAACGATGGTTCCTACAACAAAACCCATGATGAGTATGTATTTGTTATCCATGTACATAATTATTTAGTTACACTAAATATACTCTATTTCCAACACATATAGGTATTATAACCAACAGGACCCACGCCTGGCCAACAAAGATCTACGTGAGAAATAAGCGCAGGCGTAAAACCGGCTGGACAAGAATATCCTCCGGTTATTGGATTAGCTACATCAACATACGCAGAACCACCAAAGCCGCAAACGGCATTCCACGCACCACCGCCCACACTGAACGCCCCTCCAAATCCATAACTCGCTCCTCGAATAATCCCATTCACCTGCAAATTCCCTTGTTTAATCTGAGCTCCTGCTCCCGTATTGATAGGAGGTTCAACATTTCCTCCCGGAGGAGCTGACGAAGGCTCGGTGAATACGGCATATGAGAGCACACTGAAGAATCCTGCTCCAATGAGAAGTCCCGTGAAGAGGGGAAGCAAGCGATTGAAAAAAAATTGTTTCATAAATAAGGAATTTTAAACTTTAAACAGCCGTCTGTGTTCTTAACTTTTAACTGTAAACTTTTAACTTTTAACTACATTGTACCCCCCCCCGTAGCGTTAGGCAAATGGAGTTATCAACAGGTGGGATGAGCGATGGTAAAAACTTACGAGGCGAAACCTCTAAATGGGGTCAGGAGCCTTTTTTTGGTCTGCCCGGATTTCTCAATGTTGATACTCAAGACCTACTGCGTAATTATTTTCGTCACGAAATCTTAAAATTATGAGCGAAACGAAGTTAAAAAAAGCGAGCAATATAGGAGTATCTTGTGAGATTTTTTTGACGAGTTGCAGCCATAATTTTAAGATTGCAGTAGAAAAATAATTACGCAGTAGGTCTTGAGTTAAACTGTAAACAACGCTAGAGATTCTT
>CAYIPF010000008.1:0-20502 GCA_964365285.1 uncultured Candidatus Saccharibacteria bacterium
ACGAGCGAAGCGAGTTCCAACGATACCTCGGGGCTTTGCCCCGAGGAGCTTTATAATAAAAAAGCATTAACGCAAAAGTATGCAGAAACACCGTGCGCGAAATACGCGCGCAGTATCGCCATAAAAATCGTTAACGCTTTTTAGCGAGTCGTTTTTTGAATTTATCAATGCGTCCCGCGGTATCAATCGTTTTGTCTTTGCCTGTATAAAACGGATGGCATTGTGAACAAATCTCAACTTCAATGCACTCCTTTGTTGAAGGAACTTTTATGGTATTGCCGCACGCGCATTTGATAATTGCGTTTGGAAAATATTTTGGATGAATGTCTATTTTCATATCGTTCTACTGTATCATAAAAAGAATTTTTTGCAAACAAAAATCCCGCGCACACTGTGCGCGGGATTTGGGAGGACTATAAAGCCGTACCCGTTATTTTTTTAATTTTTTCAATGAGCTTTTTAATGAACTCCCAACCCTGGAAAACCTTTGTTCCTGTAAGGAGGGAGGCGGTTCCTGCGTTTGTCCAAAAAAGTTGATCGGGGAGCGTGTCAATATGAAGAAAAACGGGATTAGGAAAAAAGTAATCAAAAAAGAGAATGCCGGTTATGATGAGTGTTAAAAAATACCAAAATTCACCAGTAAGCCCATCATTTTTTTCTGGTGCGTCGCTCCGAAGCCGTTTTACGCCGAGACAAAAAATTAACGCGGTAATATACATTGCCGTATGTTCAAATGCCGGGGCATGTCCCTTGTAGGTAAGTCCATACGCAGAAAGCATCAAGATAGAGCTCCATACACCCGTAATAATGCCGCCAAACCACCACAGAAAACAATTTAACGAAGGTTGAAAATGCCGTGCGACAACATTCAAAATGGTCATACGCACCTCCATTTACAAAGTACCCGCTTGCATTGTATGATGTTTGTGTAAGGTTTAATTGTCAAATCGAGTTATGCAGAAACTCCGCCTATTTATTTGACTTTTGTATAGGCATTTGATACACTCGATAAAAGTTGGTTATGAAAGCTGAGCGAATTTATAAAGAAGGCGTGGTCGAGGAGACGTTCCCGAACACGCTTTTTAAAGTCAAATTAGACGATGGAAAAGAAATCCTCGCTCATTTAGGGGGTAAATTGCGTATTAATTTTATTAGGGTTCTTTTGGGTGATCGTGTGCGCGTGGAAACATCGCCGTACGATGAAACGAAAGGACGGATTGTGCATCGGCTTAAGTGAGGAAGCAAGAAGCAAGAAGCAAGAATGAAACCATGATTCCTGATTCCTGATTCCTGATTCTACGAATTCTTGAAAGTTCGATCATCGGTTAAAAAAATTTGTGCAAAATGCAAAACGGTTCGAAGAAAAGGCCGAGTATTTGTCATTTGCGAGACAAAAAAACATAAACAGCGGCAAGGATAATATACAATAGGCATGCGTCTTGTAGGAACCAATATCCCAGATAATAAACGAATTGAAATTTCTCTCGCCTATGTGTATGGAATCGGGCGTCCTTTGGCGAGCAAAATTTTGAAGATGGCGCAGGTAAATCCTGATACGCGCGCGAAAGATTTATCGCAAGCTGAGATTAATCGTCTTCGTGAAATCATCGAAAAAAATCATAGAGTCGAGGGAGAGCTTCGAAAGGATATCATGATGAATGTTAAGCGGTTGCGTGATGTCGGCGCGTATCGAGGCAGTCGACACATGCGAGGTCTTCCATCTCGCGGACAACGGACAAAAACGAATTCTCGCACTCGTCGGGGGAATGTACGAAAAACAATGGGGTCGGGCAGAAAAGCTGCGGCAGGAGTAAAATAAAGAATCAAGAATCAAGAAGCAAGAATCAAGAATGAAACAACGATTCCTGATCCCTGATTCCTGATTCTGCGTAGTGTGGGCAGTAAAAAAGTAATTGAAAAATCAGCAGATACGGAAAAAACCGTCGGAGAAAAAGCTCCGCAGGTTTCTGTTGCGCCCACTTCTTCTAAGCGAAGAATTCAGGATGGCGTTGTTAATATTCAGGCGACATTCAATAACACGATTATTTCAATTAGTGATACAAAAGGGAATGTGCTCGCGTGGGCATCGTCCGGAAACTTGGGTTTTAAGGGGTCAAAGAAAGCGACTCCGTATGCGGCGGCGCGCGTTGCTGAAGTTGTTGCGGAACGGGTAAAAAAGTTCGGGATTCAGGATGTTTCAATTTATGTCAAAGGCGTTGGTTCAGGACGAGAATCGGCGATTCGAGCAATTATCAATCAGGGCATGCAACCGCGGATGATCAAAGATGTTACGCCGTTGCCTCATAATGGTCCGCGAGCCAAAAAACCTCGTCGTGTGTAAACTGAATCGTTATTTTTAACTTTTTACCTTTTTACGCTTTACTTTAAACTTTTCATTTCACTGTATGTCCGCTGATCCAAAATGCAAAATTTGTCGCCGTGCGGGAGAAAAACTCTTTCTTAAGGGAGAGCGTTGTTTTACGCCAAAATGCGCCATGGTTCGTCATCCTTCAATTCCGGGAATTCATGGTGGCGCGAAAAAGGGCAAGCGGCGCACAGTATCGGAGTTTGGCATTGAACTTCGCGAGAAGCAAAAAATTCGTTTTTTATATGGACTTACCGAGGGACAATTTGAGCGATATGTAGAAGAAGCGCGAAAAAAGAAAGGCAGTGTAGTTACTGATGCTGTCGTTTCTTTTCTTGAGACACGCCTTGACAGCATAGTGTTTCGCGCGGGGTTTGCGGTGTCTCGTTCATATGCTCGTCATTGCGTATCGTATGGGCATATATTTGTGAATGGAAAACCGGCTTCAAGTCCCGGATATCGGGTGAAAAAAGGTTTTGTTATTTCTATTTGTCCCAAGAGCGAATCCTCACCCCTTTTTCGAGATTACGGAGAACGGATAAAAAAATACGATCCGCCCGCATGGATTTCTTTGGATAAGGATCGACGAGTAGCAACAATAATTGCTGAACCGACGGTAGAAAATACTCAATTTACATACGATTTACAAAAGGTTATCCAATTCTATTCGAAATAAAGCTCCTCGGGGCAAAGCCCCGAGGTATCCGTCGAAACTCGCTCCGCTCGTACAAACGCGCGGCAGAGACCGTGCGGTATCGATCTTTGTTCCCGTACATTCGGCTTGCTAGCCTTAGTATTTCCTCGCTCGCGCTCGGTCATCGCATTCGCTCGGAAGCGTACACTGCTGTATCCGCTTCCCGATCTTCGCTAGGTAATAAAATGTAAGTTTTTTGTTGCGTTATCGCGACGAGGAAAATGGTGGCTTTGCTCGCATTTCCCTCGTGGCCAGGCGCAATTATAATTAATAATTCGATCTTCGAATAATTCCGTACATAGTTCCACTGTGATAACATTGCAATGTTTGTCCCATAGGACGAGGGCGGGGTCAGAGAAGTATCGATGCATATATGATTCCAACACCAACAGGTTTCAAGATTATCTCCGAGGAAGGAAACCATGGCACATACGATGTCGAAGGACTTTATCCTGGGTATGGGCATACAATTGGCAATGCTATGCGCCGCGTTCTTTTGTCGTCATTGCGCGGTGCGGCGATTACGGCTGTTAAAATTAAAAACGCCCCTCATGAATTTACGGCTCTTGACGGAGTAATGGAAGATTTAGTTGAGATGAGTCTTAATTTAAAACAGGTTCGTTTTAAAATGAACGGAGAAGGCCCGTATCAGGCGACCATTTCCGTTGAGGGCGAGAAGGATATCACGGCAGCTGATATTAAAACTTCAGGAGAATGCGAAGTTGTAAATGGCGATCTTCATATCGCAACGCTCACATCAAAAAATTCTAAGCTCGAAATTGATATAGAAGTTTCTTCGGGCTTTGGTTATCAGACCGTTGAATCCCGTAAAAAAGATAAGGTTGATATAGGAGCAATTGCTTTAGATGCTGCGTTTTCTCCTGTGCGCCGTGTTAATTTTGAAGTTGAGAATATGCGCGTTGGAGACCGCACCGATTATAATAAGGTAATTTTTCTTGTTGAAACCGACGGAAGCATCCGTCCACAAGACGCGCTTATGGCTGCGGCACGAATTTTGACCGAGCAGTTTTCCGCTCTTTCCGGCGCGCCTCAACGCCAAGAAACAGGTTCCGCTGTTGAAGTGAGTTCAAGGGGTGGCGTTTTTGGATCAGAATTGGATGATATTTCATATGAAGAAAGAGCGGGGCGTATTTCTATTCAAGAATTAAAACTTTCGAATCGCACATTCAACGCAGTAACCAAGTCCGGATTTACGGCTGTTGGGGATCTCGTATCGCGAACGGAGGAGGAGATTCGCAACGGAGTGCGCGGTTTGGGCGATAAGGGAGTTGTTGAAATTAAGAAATCGCTCGGGAATCTTGGACTTACTTTTAAACAATAGATCTGCTGCGTAATTATTTTCGTCGCGAAATCTTAAAATTATGAGCGAAACGAAGTCAAAAAAAGCGAACAATATAGGAGTATCTTGTAAGCTTTTTTTGACGAGTTGTAGCCATAATTTTAAGATTGCAGTAGAAAAATAATTACGCAGCAGGTCTAATAGTATAACAGCATGCGGCGGATAGCGTATAGAAATTTCTTCCGCCAGAGGCGGGATTCGCCTCTGGCGGAAAACCCTAAACACTACATAAATTGAAACACTTGCGAAAAGGCAGAAAACTTCATAAAGAAAAAGGACAGCGATCGGCGCTTTTAAAGACATTAGCGACCGCCCTTTTTATTAATGGGAAAATAAAGACGACGGAAGCGCGGGCAAAAGAAGTGCAGCCGTTTGTGGAACGGGTGATAAGTTATGGAAAAGAAAATTCTATCGCAAAAAAACGGCTCATCGCGTCTTCATTGTCGCCTAAAATTGTCAAACGGGTCTGTGAGATTGCTTTGACAATGGAAGGAAGGAGCGGCGGGTATACAAGAATTATTAAAATGGGCCCAAGAAAAAGCGATGGAGCAAAAATGGCAATTATAGAATTAGTAACGTAATCAGCTTTTCAACATGAAAGAGCATATTATTGACGCAAAAGGAAAAGTTTTTGGAAGAATCGCATCAGAGATTGCGATGATTTTGACTGGAAAAAATTCCGTTTTATATCGACCAAATGTTGTTCCGTCCGTTGCGGTCAAGGTTTATAATACAGACGCTCTCAAAATAAGCGGACGAAAATTACTTCAGAAAATGTATTATCGACATTCCGGACGGATTGGAAATCTGAAGGAAGAGACCTTGGGCAATCTTATGAAAAGGGATTCACGGCAGGTCGTAGAATTAGCCGTTTTTGGCATGCTTCCGAAAAATCGCCTGCGAAAAGAGCACATGAAACACATTTCGTTCTACAAAGGTCAGGTGCCGGCAAAATAACAGCTTATAGCTTATAGCTTATAGCTTATAGGAATCAAATTTCTAAAAGCTAATAGTTAAAAGCTAACAGCTATGAGTGGTGGAAAAAGAAAAAAAGACAATTAAAAAGCGCAGCACGCCAAAAGCGGTCAAAAAACCTGTCGTAAAAAAGATTAAAAAAATTAAATCGGCGGAAATTTCAAAAGAAACAGCGCTTGTTTCCGAAGCGGTGCCATTGGCGACGCCCATTAAGCCGCTTGTGGCGGAATCTTCCGAAGATACGGAAATTTTAAAACAGCTTGAGAGCGGCATTGCGCTGGAAGGGAAGTCGGAGCATTATTGGGAGGCAGTTGGCCGTCGGAAAAAAGCAACTGCTCGTGTGCGTCTCTTTACCCGCGGAGACAAAACGATTGTCGTTAATGACAAGCCGTATGGCGAGTATTTTAATACAAAAGAACAGCAAAAAGTTGCCGAGGAGTCGTTGCAAAAAATGAAATCAATAAATCGGTTCCGTGTATCTGTTCATGTTTTCGGGGGAGGTTTGAATGCTCAAGCCGAAGCGATTCGCCACGGTATCGCCAGAGCACTTGTTGAATTTAATCTTGATTTTAGAAAACGTCTTCGCCGTTCCGGGTTTTTAACTCGCGATCCGCGAATGAAAGAACGAAAGAAGTTTGGTTTGAAGGCAGCCCGCAAACGACCGCAATGGGCAAAGCGTTAACCCGTCAAGAAATTAAGAATCAAAAAATGGACGAGTTTCGTCCGTTTTTTACTCCATGAAAAGTCCGCATGATATTACTCAATCGCGTAGCGGAATAGCCCTTTTCCGTTTATGACGGTAATCGCACTTCTATTTGTTGACAAATATCCTCCTTCTGAGGATATTTTTTGTATGGTATAGTCATCGGACTTAATTCCAATTTCGGCGCCAAAAAGTCCTTCTGATGTCGTAAAGAGCGCGTAATCATTATCATACCACGCGCTATCAATAATTGGTTGTTTCATTTCTTTCGTGAGTTTTTCAAATGACATTCGTTCGCGAAACGGTGGCGCACCCTCTCGCAAAAGAAACAAAACCAAAATATCGTTTTCCCTTTGGAGAAGTGCTTTGCCTTTTTTTGTGTCGAAAGAAATGCGGTTCACTCCTGCTGTAATCGGCTCAATACGCCGTTCCGCATCCTGAAAGATAAAAAATCCTCCAACGCCGTCAACGAAAGCAATGATACCGCCTTTCTCGGACGGATACGAAGAAAAAACGCCATTTACGAAAAACCCAGGCCTTCCAATGATTTGAATATCTTTGCCATCAAGGTTCGCGGTCGCAAAAAATCCATTTTTAGTAATGAATCCGATGCGTTGATCGTATATTTCAAAGTGTACCGCTTGATCAATGACGGGTTCAATCAAACCATCCGCAATTCGATATCGATAGATCACATGATCTCTTCCTAAAATAAAAAGAAACTTTTCATCGGTTGGATGAGAGCGTACCTCAAGAATCGTTTGCCGTTTGATTGTTTTTAAAAAATTTATGGTGAGTTCATGTATTGTTTCGTCGGACGATATCCGAAAAATACCCGCCTCACCGTCATCAGGGTTTATGCGCACCAAAAGATTATCATCATCAATCCATTCAATGTCACGAGGAACTTGTTTGATTTTTTTTTCAAAAATAATTTTTCCTGACTCAATATCCTGGATCATAAGCGTGAGTTCTTTTGGAATGACAATCGCGTTTCGAATCCGATGAGGCGATGGGTAGTATTGAAACGGGTTTAGGATTGAAAATTCTTTTGAGTCGATGCGTGGCGGTTCTATTGGGATAAGCATAATTGAGCGGTATTCCGAAACCAATCCTTGCGTTACCGCAATGTTTTTTTCCCACGAGCGATACCCTTCTTTTTCAACGCGGACGCGGTGCATCCCCGGACTCACAGCACTCATCAGAGCTCCTGAAACGAGAAATGACGTTTCTTTATACGGGCTTTCGTCCAGGAATATCGTTATTCCCGCTTGATTTGTTTTTATAAAAATTCCTCCAGCGGGGGCAAGAGAAAGCGTTTGGATATTGATGGAATATCCTACAGCAATGGCAATAACGAACGGAGTAATAATTAAAAATACTCCAACGAGGGAATAAAAAAGTACGCGCCTTTTAGTACGGTGAATTGCCATAGGTATAGAGTAAAACAAAATGTTGTTTTTGGAAAATAGACAGCATGCGAAAAATCATATAAAATATAGAAAAGGATGGCATCATGGCACAATTTATAATAAAAGGGGGGAGAAAATTGACAGGTGAAGTTGAGATTGGCGGAGCAAAAAACTCCGTTTTAAAAATACTGTCGGCGGCTATTCTTTTGAGTGGGAGAGTGGTAATTAAGAATGTCCCCGCCATTGAGGATGTGAGGCGAATGATTGAGCTTCTTGAGAATCTTGGTGCAGTCGTTTCATATCTTGATGAAAAAACTCTTTCAGTTGACGCTCGTACGATTTCATCAGGCGTCATGAGGGATGATTTGGCGAAACGGCTTCGCTCATCAATTTTGCTTATCGGTCCTCTCCTTGCGCGGTTTGGTTCCGTTTCGTTTCCGCATCCCGGCGGATGCATTATTGGTCAGCGACCTATCGATCTTTTTCTTGATGGCTTTCGAGCTTTAGGCGCGCGGATTCATGCGAATTTTTCTGGAAAATATTCGACATATCGAATTGACGGAAAGAATCTTCGCGGAGCGAATTATTTTTTTAGAAATATCAGCGTTACAGGAACGGAAACTCTTATGATGGCCTCAGCGCTTATACGGGGGACAACAATTCTTCGTAATTGCGCGACTGAACCGGAAATTCCAGTACTTGCGGAGTTTCTTAATCGGTGTGGGGCAAACATAAAAGGCGCGGGTACGCATACGATTGAGATTCGTGGCGTTTCAAAATTAAAAGGAGGCGTTTTTAATGTTATTCCTGATCGGATTGAAGCGGGAAGTTTTGCGATTCTTGCGGCGGCGACGAAAAGCGTTCTTACGATAAAAAATATCATACCCGAGCATATTGAAAGCGTTCTTTCCGCTCTTATCTGTATGGGGGTTGGCGTTGAAATCAGAAAGGATTTAGTGCGGATACGTCCTGCGAAAATTTTGCGGGCGCATAGTATTAAGACCCATGAGTATCCGGGCTTTCCAACCGATCTTCAGGCGCCCTTTACCGTATTGGCAACGCAGGCAGATGGGCAAAGCTTGATTCATGAAACGGTATATGAAGGGCGCTTGTTTTATATAGAAAATCTGAATAGAATGGGCGGGAAGATCATTATGTGCGATCCGCACCGTATTCTCGTACATGGAGCGACAAAGTTGTATGGACGTGACATGGAAAGTCCTGATCTTCGGGCGGGACTTGCGTTTGTCGTTGCGGGGCTTGTTGCGGAAGGGACATCAATCATACAGGATGTGTATTCCATCGATCGCGGATATGAAAATATCGAAGGACGATTGCAAAAATTAGGAGCGGATATAATACGAAGTTCATAATGTTCATAGTGTTCTTAAAGTTCGTCAAGTTAGAACTTTATAACTTTAAACTTTATAACTTTACGATTTCTTTGTTTGTACGAAAATTAGGAATTGATCTAGGAACTGCAAATACCCTCGTGTTTATTCCGGGGCAGGGGATTTCTATCAATGAGCCTTCGGTTGTTGCTATTTCCGTAAATGAAAATAAGGTTCTTGCCGTTGGTAATGAAGCTCGAGCAATGGTTGGCAGAACCCCCGAAACAATTGTCGCGTATAAACCGATGCGTGACGGCGTTATTGCCGATTATCGCGTTACGGAAGCGATGCTTCGTTATTTTATTTCAAAAGCAACCGGGCGTTTTCGACTGTTTCGTCCCGAAGTTATGATCTCTGTTCCGGCTGGCGTTACATCGACGGAGCGCCGTGCGGTCATTGAAGCTGCGTTGGCCGCTGGAGCAAAAGCCGCGTATGTCGTCAAAGAGCCCGTTCTCGCCGCAATTGGAGCCGGAATCCCCATCAATGAACCTCGAGGATACATGATTGTTGATATCGGCGGTGGAACCGCCGATATCGCCGTTATTTCTCTTGGGGGAATCGTCGTTTCGTCATCGGTAAAAGTCGCGGGAAATAAGTTTGATGCCGCAATTGCGAATTATATTAAAAAGCATTACAACTTGGCAATTGGAGAGAGAACCGCCGAAGATTTGAAGATTGGCATCGGTTCGGCAATTCCCGTGCAAGAGGAGCTTTCTATGCAGATAAAGGGCCGTGATTTGCTGACCGGACTTCCACGAACCCACGAAATATTTACGAATGAAATTTCACAGGCAATCGCGGAAGAATTAGACGAAGTAGTGCGTGCGATCAAAGGAGTTCTTCGCGATACGCCACCGGAGCTTGCCGCCGACATTATGGATAAGGGCATCGTTCTTTCGGGTGGTGGCGCGCTTTTGCGAAATATCGACGAATTGGTTTTACAGGAAACGGGCGTGCCGGCATATATCGCCGAAGACGCGCTGTATTGTGTTGCAAAAGGTACGGGCATCGCTCTTGAACATTTAGATGTCTACAAAAAAAGCATCATGATGAAAAAATAAAAAAGTAAATGACTTCGCGCTCGACGGAAGAAATAAAAAATCGGCTTAGCATTGTTGATTTGATTCAGGGATATGTCCGGCTGGAAAAGTCGGGCATTAATTTTCGCGGACGATGTCCATTTCATCAGGAAAGAACGCCGTCATTTTTTGTGAGTCCAACACGACAGACATGGCGATGCTTTGGGTGTCAGAAGGGGGGCGATCACTTTTCGTTTATTGAAGAAATTGAAGGAGTGGAGTTTCCCGAAGCGTTAAAAATGCTTGCTGAACGAACGGGCGTTACCATAACGCGAGAGGACCCGCGGGCGATTTCAGAACGGACGCGTCTGCTCGCGATTTGCGAGGATGCGACGAAATTTTTTGAATCACAGCTCCACACATCAGAAAATCCGAATCGTGTGAATTCGGTATTACGGTATCTTACATCGCGAGGGCTTATGGAAAATACCATCAAGGATTTTCGTTTGGGATACGCGCCTGATTCGTGGGACGCTTTGTATGCGTATTTAATAGGGAAAGGGTATAAAGAAAGCGAAATTGAAAATGCTGGCCTTATCATTAAAAAGGAGAATTCGCGTTCTGGAGAACGAAAATATTATGATCGATATCGTAATCGCATTATATTCCCTATTACCGATACATCGGGACGAATCATTGCATTTGGAGGCAGAATTTTTCCAACCGGAAAACCGGATGAGGAAAAAGAGGCAAAATATGTTAATTCTCCGGAAACGCCACTATACAATAAATCACGCGTACTGTACGGGTTTCACCGTTCAAAAAATGCCATTCGTGAAAAGAATGAATGTGTCATTGTTGAGGGATATATGGACGCTATTATGGCGCATCAAGCGGGTGTAACGAATACCGTTGCCGTATCAGGTACGGCGCTTACGAGTGATCAGTTGCGTATTCTCGTTCGTCTCGCCAATTCAATCATTTTTGCCTTTGATATGGATTCCGCTGGGCAGAGCGCTACAAAGCGATCTCTTGATCTTTCTTCCGAATTTAATATATTGCGAAAGGTTCTTATGCTTCCGTCAGGGAAAGATCCGGCAGACGCGGTTCGCGAAGACAAAAACATTTTTATTAACGCGGTTGCGGCGTCAGTTCCTGTGATGGAATACTATTTCGGAGAAGCCGGAAAACGATTTGATGTCCAAAGCCCGCATGGAAAAAAAAATTCCGCTCTTTTTTTTCTCCCATACATTAAAAATTTAACGAATGAGATTGAGCGGTCGCATTGGATTCAAAAATTTTCTGATCTTATTGCTATACCAGAAATGGCAATTCGCGCAGAGCTTGATAAAGTACGCCATGCGCGCGTGGAGAAATCTATTTCAGCGCCCGGTAACGCGAACAATCATTCGCGCCGCGAGCTTTTGGAAGAACGGCTCTTGTGCCTCTATGTCTACGACCCAATAAAATTTGAAGAAGCGGAAAAAACATTTCCTGAGATCCTGCCATTTGTTTCTTTGACGCATGAACGATTTTTTACGGAACTTCGAGATAAAAAATCAGATCAAACAGCTGAATCGAAAAACTTTTTTGAAAAATTAAAGTTTGAAGCAGAAACAATGAATTATAACGCGCTTGATCTTTCCGAGGAAGCGCTTTCTGTCGCTCGGGGTATTCTTGTGGAGCATTATAAGGAGCAGAGGGCGAGCCTTCACGCTCAAATTAAGCACTTGGAAAAATCGCCGAATCAGGATAGAATGAACGGTCTCTTAAAAGACTTCAATGATGTTGCGGATAAAGTAAAACGGTATTCAGTGTAGAGCTTTAATGTGTTAAGAAAATATGAAACAAAAGAAAAAACATAAAGTTTCCGCCAGAGGCGGATCCGCCTCTGGCGGAAAAAAATCAGGTAAAAAAACCGTTTTTAAAAAAGCGGATACTAAGCCATCAAAAGAATTGCGTAACCGCTTAAAATCTGCGGGAAAGAACAGTACCGCTCTCGATACAAAGTCCGCCGTTGAGTCAATGACCAATGAAGCAAAAATTGAGACGCTTTTGAAACGAGGAAAAAATCGCGGATTTGTAACCTACGCCGAGATCATTTATTATTTTCCGAATATCGAGGAGGAGATATCCATTATAGAAGATTTGTATGCTCGTTTTGAGACTGAAAATATTGAAGTTTTAGAGACTCGCGAACTTTTAAATGTACAAGAAGAAAAAGAACGGACAGGCGAAAAGAAGCATCGCGAAGAAGAGATGCTTTCGTCGGATTCGGTGCAGATGTATTTAAAAGAAATCGGACGCATAGCGCTTCTGACTTCTCAGGAAGAGAGAGATCTTGCAAAAAAAATTGAGCATGGTGATCAGGAAGCGCGAAAGAAATTGACACAGGCAAACTTGCGCCTTGTTGTTTCCATAGCGAAAAAATATGTCGGTCGGTCTCCGCATTTAACGATCCTCGATCTCATCCAAGAAGGGAACATCGGTCTTTTTAAGGCCGTTGAGAAATTTGATTATAAGAGGGGCTTTAAATTTTCCACATACGCAACATGGTGGATTCGGCAGGCAATTACGCGCGCGTTGGCGGACCAAGCGCGCACTATTCGGATTCCCGTGCATATGGTGGAAACAATCTCGAAATATCAGCAGATAAAACGGCGGTTATTTCAAGATCTTGGACGCGATCCGTTGCCTGAAGAAATAGCGACAGAGATGGGAATGGAAATTGAAAAGGTTCATCATATCGCAAAAATTTCGCAAGATACTATTTCGCTCGAATCTCCCGTTGGAGACGATGAGGAAGATTCAACGCTCGGTGAATTTATTGTTGATGATAAGACAATCTCTCCCCAGCAACACGCCGCCCGCGGACTCTTAAAGGAGCAGATGCAGAATATTTTGCAGGATTTATTACCCCGTGAGCAAAAAATTCTTTCTATGCGTTTTGGGCTTCTTGATGGTGTGACCCATACCCTTGAAGAGGTTGGAAAGGAATTTGGCGTTACGCGCGAGCGCATACGACAGATCGAGGCGCATGCCCTTGAGAAAATCCGCGAGCACGCTCTTGTCTCAAAACTTGAGGGATACTAAAACAATTTTAATTTTTTTGTGATGGCGTTTAGGATTTCCGTTTTCGCGTTTTGAAACGCTGATCGCATCGTATCGGACGCTTTTTCAATAAGATAGTCAAAAAAACCAACATGCGTTGTTTCGCTGATTTTAAATTTGTTTTGTAGGATGCTTTTTCCTGTTTCGCCGAGTTTTGAAGTGAATGATTGCGCGTCTATTTTTTGCATGAGTGCCTCGATTGTTTCCTGAAGATCTAATTTTATACTGTCAATAAGCCGCTTGATATTTTCGGAATTTGGATTCAGCGAATCAGTCGTTCCGGTAAATATTTTTGAGTGTTCTAAAATCTGCTTTGTGATTTTATCTAAGAGTTTGTCGCGGTCGCTATCCGCGAGTTTTTCCCATACGCGTATCGTTCGTTCGCGCATGAGCCGATGCGCTTTATTATATGCGTGGAGCGCCCTATCGGTAGCTCCACCGGCATCAAGGCGCGTTTGAATTTCTGCAAGTTTATTCTTTAGTATTTTCATTTCGTTCGCAATCTCGTCGGCAATGTTCAGCTCCAGATCAATTCGTTTTTGATCGTTCAGCGTTGTGAGTCGTTCAAATTCTCGCCACCAGTTTTTGAGAAAATAGAAACGGCTTGTCGGCAAAAGTCCCATGTCTAAAACGGGCAATCCTGGCACATTGCTCGTTTGAGCGTTTTTGACATCCGCGCTTTCTGATGTTTGTTTTTGATTTAATTGGGTTTTTGCCGGAATATCTGTCGTCCAATTGATTTGTATGCCTGGAACTGATGTAGAATTCGCAAACGCGGATCCGGTTATTGCGAAAGAAAACGCAAAAAATACGATTTTTTTAATTATTCTTGGAGCTAGTAATGTGATCATGCAAAATTTTTACTCTACCATATTGTGATGATCGTCGCGTATGGCAGAGTAAAGAAGAGCGAGTTTTTACCGTTGCGGTCGTTTTATCGTTAAATGGAAAATAATTATGCAATAGATCTAATATAAATTTTAGAGTGAAACGGGAGAATCGGGATTGGCATTCTCGTCAACATCAAAAATCATTAGCATTGGTTCGTCGTTTACGCTTGAACGAATAGACGCGTCTTTTGTCGGATTAAAAACGCCATCCCCGTCGTCTTCATGAAGCATTGCGTATAATGAATCGCCAGATTTAATAGGGCGCGTAAGACGGACGGTAAAATTTTGATGCTTACCGCGCAAAAGGTGTTGCGAAAATCCAATAATTATTCCCGGTTTTTCGTTTTTGTTTTCGTGAATGACGGTATATCCTCCGTTTTTTAAAATTGCGAAATTGACAAAGATTGAGTTTCCGGGTTTTTGCTCGGAAACATACAGCGCATTTTCTTCGGCGCGGAGCGCTGAAGAATTAAGCGAAGAGGCATCAGTCGCGCTGTTTGAATCGGTGACGATATCTGAATTAACAGGGACGGTTTCTTTTGTTGAGCGCAAAAATGGATACAGTAAAAAAAGTGTTGCCAAAGCGATAAAAGAAATAATCATCCAAGACGGGTTTTGACTAAAGAGTTTTTCTGTTTTCATAAAAACTTAACACAATGAGCTTTATATTAATGCGCCTATTATATCACGGAATTTTAAATTGCGCTATAAAAATAGGGGGCATTAAGCCCCCTATTTTTTGAACCTGAAGTTTTTGGAATGATTATTCCGCGTGCGTATCGCCGGCCCAGACAACAAAAGTAAAAACTTTATCTCCCTTACCCATGTTTTTTTCAAAACGAGAAACTCGTCCATGACGGGATTTTTTCACCGCTTTGCCGAAATCGGCTAATTCTTCATTGCTCTTATCGTTTCCTCGAGCCGCCGCTATATTATTTTTAAGGGTGGTAAAAGCATCAGGATGAGCGTAGATCGTTTCAAGTTGGTCATAATCGTGTTGATTCGGATGTTGATTTGGCATCGGATCACTTGTGTAATCCATGCAGGTTCCCAATGGCGCATTTGCAAAGTCTTCATCTTGATGATCGAGTCCCATTGTGTGTCCGACTTCCTGGCACATGACGAGATTTTTCCATGCGACGGTATTGTATGTCGGTGTGTTGAAATAGCTGTCATTTAGCTTTACTATTCCTTGCGTAATGTGGTTTCCGCTCACCCATATTGACGCCACTCCAAGCCAGCCGTTGTTGCCGTATTTTGCATTGCAAACTTCAACGCGACCGCTCTTAGCGCGACATTTTCTTGGGTCTGTTGTGCCTGTGGTAATGGCGGTATCTAAAACTGAAGACACGCTCCAGTCGCTTGATGCGACAGCGAGATTGTTGTCCCATGCGGACGAAACATTGTCTCCGAGTTTCAGGGTAAACGGATTTGCGGTTCGCGCCCAATGGTATCCGCCCCACGAATGACTTGCGTAGGCGATTGATACTGTGCCGAGAAGCGCTAAAATTGACGCGACGATTCTAATGCGAGAAGATGAAAACATATATAATGTATGTATATTAGACCTGTTGCGAAATAATCTTTCTGCTACAATTTCCAAATAACGGCTACAACTTGTCAAAAAAAGCTTACAAGATACTCCTATATTGCTCGCTTTTTTTAACTTCGTTTCGCTCGCTATTTGGAAATTTCGCTACGAAAATTATTACGCAACAGGTCTATTAATTTATAATATCGAAGATGCTTTTGAGCGTATCAAAAAATATCCATTCTGTCAATTTTTATGCGCGTAGAAAATTTACAGTATGCTCTTACAAATATTCCAATTCTATGAGATACTTTTTGGATGGAAAAAACAGAAAAAACAAAATATGCGGAAGAACGATGGGTTGAGGGAGTAATCTCTCTCACCTCGAAAGCGATAGGATATATTTCGGTTGAAGGAGAAGAAAAGGATGTTGAGATTGATGAATCATCGTTGAATACCGCGTTTCACGGCGATACGGTAAAAGCGCTTTTACATCCACGGGTAGAAGGCAAAAGACAAAAAGGAGAAGTTGTCGAGATTCTTCTCCGTGCTAAAATAAGTTTTGTTGGAAAAATCGAGAAAAAGGGATTTCCAACATTTTGCATTCCCGATGATTCGCGCATGTATCGTGATATTTATATTGCGCCAAAAAATTCAAAAAACGCGAAAAATGGGCAAAAAGTTTTTGTGAAGATATTGGAATGGGGCGATTCTAAAAAAGGTCCTTCTGGCGAAGTGATACAAATACTCGGAAACCCAGGGGAACATGACACCGAAATGCAGGCAATTATTTTGGAAAAAGGATTTGAAACTTTTCTTTCTCCTGAAGCAGAAAAACAAGCCGAGCAATTTTCACGAAAGATTTCCGAAGACGAGATTTTGCGCCGCACGGACTTTCGCGATGTGCCGACATGTACCATTGATCCGGTAGACGCGAAAGATTTTGATGATGCGCTTTCCGTTCAAACATTGCAGAACGGTGATATTGAGATTGGCGTTCATATCGCCGATGCTTCACATTATGTTACGCCGGGATCCGCGATTGATAAAGAGGCGGCGTATCGGGGCACTTCGGTTTACTTGGTTGATCGCGTGCTTCCCATGCTTCCGGAAATTCTTTCAAATGAGATGTGCAGTTTGAAGCCAAATGAAGACAGGCTCGCGTTTTCCGCTGTTTTTACTTTCGATAAAGACGCGAGGAATGTCGGCGCGCATCCGAAAATCCTGAAGGAATGGTTTGGCAGAACTATCATTCATTCAAACAGGCGCTTTTCATATGAAGACGCGCAAAAAGTACTCGATCTCAAGGCGGGTGATTTCGTAAACGAACTTCTTACGCTTGATGCTGTTTCTGAAAACTTAAGCAGGGAACGGTTCGCCGCCGGTTCCATTTCTTTCGATAAAGATGAAATAAGAATTGTACTTGATAAAAATGGCGCGCCGACAGAGATTATAAAAAAAAGTCGGACGAAATCGCACAAGCTTATTGAGGATTTTATGCTTCTTGCGAATAAAAAAGTCGCGGAACACATCGCGAAGATCGGCAAAAAAGAAGAGAAGCTTTTTGTGTATCGTATTCACAACGAACCAAACAAAGAACGAATTCGCGAACTCGCCGTGTTTTTAAAAACGGTCGGGCATGAATTGCGTATTGATGAAAATCAGGCAATTTCTCCAAAAGAGATCAATGAGCTTCTTTCGAAAACGGAGGGGAGCGCGCTTCAAAATATCATTCACACGGCAACGCTTCGTACGATGGCGCGTGCTACATATTCCACAAAAAATATCGGTCACTATGCTCTTGGTTTTGAACATTACACGCATTTTACATCTCCGATACGGCGATACCCCGACATTTTGACGCACCGATTGCTTTCACTGCATCTTAAAAACGAAGAAATCTCCGAAGGCGCATGGCATGAGTATGAAGCAATGTTGAGATACGCATCGGAGAGGGAGGCGCTCGCCACTGATGCCGAACGGACATCCATTAAATATAAGCAGGTTGAATATATGCGCAATAAAATCGGACAGGCGTTTGTTGGCACGATTACGGGCGTGACGGAATGGGGAATTTATGTCGAGGAGAAATGCACGCTTTCCGAGGGCATGATCCGCACACGCGATTTGAAAGATGATTTGTATGTTCTCGATGAAAAAAATTATTGTTTGCGCGGTACGAATACAAAAAAGAAATACTCGTTGGGGGACACGGTTCAAGTAAAACTTCTCCGCGCGGACATGACAAAGCGAACGCTCGATTTTGCTTTTGTTTAAGTTTTTAGATTTGGATCGTAAAAAATCTTTTATGCTCTATGCTAGTGTTTTGTAAAACACTAGCATAGAGCATGGGGGAACGAAATTGATCTTGTTTTTATACGCAGAGCATATTTTTATGCGTATTGTGTGTAGGGAATTAAAAAAATAGCCCCGCAAAAGCGGGACTGTTTTTTTGTTCACAACGCCTTATGCGCGTGAGACATTTGTTGCCGCAGGGCCTTTCTCACCATCAACGACATCAAAGGTGACGGCATCGCCGACCTTCAACTCGTTATAGGTAACGCCTTGCAACTCTTTTGAATGGAAGAAAAGATCCTTTGATTCGCCTTCGCGAGAAATGAATCCAAATCCTCGATCCGTAAGTGTTTTGATTGTTCCGTTCATACGATCTGTTTTATATTTTAATGCGATTGTTTTTTTGTAGCTAGAAATTCGACTTTATGGCGAGATACAAGATTATGCATCTTTTATCTCAATTTTAGTACTAAAACAGTATAGCATATAATCTTATTTTTTGCAAGCCAATAGAAATAGATACATGCAAGAAAATTATCTTTCCTTTTCTCCTTCGTTCCGCTCTTTAGCTTCTTCTTGCTGTTTTTTATCTTGTTCCCGTTTTCGTTCTTCTTCGTCCTTTGCCTGTTCTTTTTTGTTCCCCTTTTCTTTCTTAAGGCCTTCTCTGTCTTTTTCGGCTTCTTCAAGGGCATCTTTGGCTTGTTCTGCCAACTGTTTAGCTCCTTTAAAATTTTCCTTTACTAACAATTCTTTCGCTTGGGCTAGTAATTGTTCAAATTTTGCAAATGCCGTAGACGACAAGATAATGCCTTCTTTGCTCGCCTCCATTAAAATCTCCTGTTTCTTTTTCTCCGTTTCTTGTATGGCTTCCGCGGCTTCATTGCTTTTTTCTTGTTCTTCTTCCAACTTTTCTTCCTCTTCTTGCGCTTCGTCCAAATTCTCAATCGTCTTCTCTATTTTTTCAAGGCTTTTTTCTGCTTGTTTAGCAAAATTTTTGGCTTCAATGAAATCGTTTGCCGGTAACGCGCTCTTTGCTTGTGCAAGCAAGCTATCAAATTCCGTAAAGGCGTTTGCTGAAAGTTCCACGCCTTTTTCGGCGGCTTTTTCTAACATTTTCCGCTTTTTATTTTCGGCTTTTTGGATTTTCTTTTCTGCTTCTGCTCGAGCTTCCATCTCTTCCTCTAATTTTTCTTCTTCCGCCTCTAATGTATCGTCCATGTCTTCTTCTTTCAACTCCAAAAGTTCCAGTTGAGCTTTTACCTGACCAAGCTCTTGAGCAATGGCTTCTGCCTTTGCTGTGTCGCCCGCACGATGCGCGGTTTTGAGCTGGGTTTTGAGTTCATCCTCTTTCGCTTTTAGTGCCCGCTTCTCGGCTCTGAAACTATCGGCAAGGGCGGATTTGGGCTTCTCAAATTCATCGTCAAGTTCTTTGGCAAGTTTGCTTATGTCTTTTCCTTTGTTCTTTTGTTTAATAACGATTTCCGCCGCATCGCCAAGATGTGCCTGAAGCCGAGCTTTGGCAACCTCTAATCCTTTTGCGTCAACGCCTTTTGTTTCCAAGAGCACTTTGATTTCAGCTACACGCTCGGCGGCGAAAGTAATTTGGAGACGGGCCTTGCCTTCGGGATTGAAAGTAAAAAACTCTCGTAATGTCTCTCCTAATTTATCAATAAAATAAAATGGGCTTTCGGGGGTAAGTCCTGCGTTTGGTAAAACCGCTTGATTTTGAGCAAAAACAAAAACCGGAACAAAAAGTAACGAAATTAAGACAGATTTGATAATTTTCATTGTAATGTTTGCCGTGTATCTGCTTAGCAATCACTCTACAAGAGATTGTTGAGTAGATAAATAAAAATAAAGGTTAATAATCCTAATGGCCTGATTATAGTATACCAAAGTTCCTTAATTAAATATACTTGCGCTTCATACTAACTGGCTCCGCGCGCTCGAGTTATTTCGAACCGCCATTTGGCAAATCCCCGGCAACATTTCTCCGTTTAAGATCGTGAATTACTGGTAGGATCACCCCGAATTACGAGCTGTATGCCCCTGTGGCGAGCGATTGCCGCAGGGGCACAGCTTTGTACCCCCCTGTGCCGAATTGACACGAATTTAAAGAGCTCAAGAAGCTGGTAGATTACTCTGCCGGCTTCTTGTTTTCTTCGGCGTAAGCGGTGATCTCAATGTTGCAACTTTTATGCTCCCGGCACCACGCCTCGCACTTCCCAGCCCACGCACGGTCTTCATAATGAAAACCGCACTCCTCGCATTGATATAGTTCCTTATTTTCTTTTTGAACGACTTTGACCATAAATTTATTCACTTCTCATCCAATTATCTATTGCGGCACGCAAAAACTTTGCGCCGCGACTTACCAGTTCGTAATCTCTCGTATCCTTCAGATTTTTTGCACCATGAAAAAGATTGCACCTGATTTGGTATAAAAAATTGAAAACTTGTTCGGGATCATTTTCATCATTTAAATGAACCGCATTGTCCGAGTTTGGCCTCATGTCTTGTATGGGCGAAAGCTCTTTTAGCTTGGTCGCATTAATTCCTCTGCTCAAAAGGCGATTTTTGAAGTCACAATTATTTTGATAAAAATAATTCAACTTGTCGCGATCCTTATCACATTGCGAAATCTCAGTTAAATATGCGTCAAACATCATCCAACACAGCATAAAATCAAGCCACGGGTCTTCCCATATTTTCTTCTTTATATTGTTCATCTTCGCATACCACCAAACCATTCGTTC
>CAYIPF010000009.1:0-18821 GCA_964365285.1 uncultured Candidatus Saccharibacteria bacterium
CGTAAGGCGGGAGAGAGCGTTGAAGTGAGAGCACCGATGGGAGTCATTCAATATATCGTTGTTGAGATTAGATAATAGACCTGCTGATTAAAGATGTTTCCTGTTGAAACTCAAGAATTTAGGCTACGACTTTATGAAAATTCCTCGCCAGATACGCTGTATATGTCTCAAAATTTTCATCTCGTCTCGCTCAAAATTCTTGAGTTTCTCCGACGGAAAATCTTTAATCAGCAGGTCTAATGAGTAAAAAGAGCAAAAACAACCCCCGCGTTATGCTGGGGTTGTTTTTTTGACCCCATGATACAAAACAGTTATCATGTGTATCATATGCTCGAAGATATTCGCGGTGAACGGGTGAAAAAACTCGACGCGCTCAAGAAGACAAATCGCAATCCATATCCTTCCTCGTCCGGAAGGGATCATGTAATTTCCGAGGTTCTCGGTTCTTTTGCTCTATTGGAGGAATCAAAAAAAACAGTCGCTGTTGCGGGAAGAATTCTTTCACTGCGGGAGCATGGAGGAATTGTCTTTGCCGATCTTTTTGATGGGACTGGGAAGATTCAAATTCTTTTCAAAAAAGATGCGATAGGTGAAGAGCCGTATGATAGTTTTATGAGCATGATTGACATTGGCGATTTTATTGATGTTTCCGGAACTTGTTTTGTTACCAAACGCGGCGAAAAAACAATAGAAGCGCGTGCGTGGAGCGTGCTTACTAAAACGCTTTTGCCGTTACCGGAGAAATGGCACGGTCTTCAGGATGTTGAAGAACGGTATCGGAAACGATATCTCGACATTCTTATGAATGAGGAAGTGCGCGAAATATTTCAAAAAAAAGCGCGCTTTTGGAAAAGCATCCGTGATTTTATGCACTCGCACGGTTTTATGGAGGTTGAAACGCCGATTCTCGAATCGTCTCCGGGCGGAGCGGATGCGGAGCCATTCACGACCCATTTAAATGCACTTGACATGGATCTGCATCTTCGCATTTCGCCAGAACTATACCTGAAGCGACTTTTGGTTGCCGGATGTGATAAGATTTTTGAGATTGGCAGAATTTTTAGGAATGAAGGCATTGATCGGGAACATCTTCAGGATTATACCCAGCTCGAGTTTTATTGGGCGTACGCAGATTATAAAACGCTGATGCCGTTCGTTGAAGCGCTGTATAAAAAAACGGTTGTTGATACAATTGGAACTTCTACGCATGAATGGAATGGAACGATTATAGATTGGGAAAAGAAATGGCAGGAGTATGATTATTTTGAATGTGTAAAAGAAAAGATAGGAATTGATTTGCGTTCAATGAGCGACGCAGAACTTCGCGTAGAAGCAAAAAAACTTGGTCTTGAGCCGGAGAAGCATGTGGGGCGCGGAAGAGTGATCGATCTTATTTTTAAAAAAGTTGTTCGTCCGCATCTTATTCAGCCGGGTTTTCTTGTAAACCCGCCTATTGATATCGAGCCATTGGCAAAGCGAATGTCGGGTGATCCGTTGCGTGTTGAACGAATACAGGTGGTTGCCTGTGGAACGGAATTGGGGAAGGGCTTTTCTGAATTAAACGACCCTATTGATCAGAGAGCGCGGATGGAAGAGCAGGCGCGATTAATGGAGGCGGGAGACAGAGAGGCGCAACGGCTTGATGAAGATTTTATTGAAGCGCTTGAATACGGAATGCCACCCGCCGCCGGTTTTGGCCTTTCAGAACGGCTTTTTGCCGTTATCGTGAATAAGCAAGTTCGCGAGACGACATATTTTCCGTTAATGAGACCACGCAAAACCAATCTATAGACCTACTGCGTAATTATTTTCGTCACGAAATCTTAAAATTATGAGCGAAACGAAGTTAAAAAAAGCGAGGTTCGGAATGAATTGCTTCATTCCGAACGGAAAATGTAGCGAGGAGCCCCCGACACGCGTTAAGCATTTTCCCGTGTTTCGCCGAGGAGGCGAAAATATAGGAGTATCTTGTGAGATTTTTTTGACGAGTTGCAGCCATAATTTTAAGATTGCAGTAGAAAAATAATTACGCAGTAGGTCTTATAGTTAAAAGCTAATTTACATGCTTGATATAAAATATATCCGCGAAAATTTAAAATTGGTAAAGCAATTATTGGGTCGAAAAAACATCGCCCCCGATGTTATTGATGCTGTTATTGAAGCGGATGAAAACCGTCGCGGTTTTTTACAGCAATACGAAGAATTTCGTAAAAAACAAAACGGGTTTTCAGAACGGGTCATAAAACTTTCCGAAATAGACAAAGAAAACGCGTTATCTGAAATGAAAGGTGTAAAAATAAAACTTGTTGAAATTGAGGCAGGGTTAAAAACCGCAGAAGAGGTATTTCAAAATTGGATGTATAAAATGCCGAACATTCCATTTGATGATGTTCCTGCGGGAAAGAGCGAGGCAGACAATGTAGTTGTTCGCGAAGTTGGCGACAAGCGGTCGTTTTCATTCATTCCACGGGATTATGTCGTTTTAGGTGAAGCGCTTGATTGTATTGATACACAACGAGCGGCAAAGGTTTCAGGCGCACGCTTTGGATATTTAAAACACGAGGCACCGCTTCTTGAATTCGCTCTTGTCCAGTTTGTTTTTTCACGGCTCTTGAATGAGAATTGGATTGCCGATATTATAAAAAAGCAGAAGCTCGATATTTCGCTAAAGTCGTTTATTCCTCTCGTTCCTCCTGTTATGATTCGACCGGAAGCATATCGCGGGATGGGACGGCTTGATCCCGGACAGGAAGAAGAACGGTATTTTTTGCCGAAAGATAATCTATACCTCGTTGGTAGCGGTGAGCATACGACCGGTCCTATGCACATGGAAGAAGTTTTTGATGAAAATACGCTTCCTCATCGGCATGTTGCATTTTCAACTTGTTTCCGAAGGGAGGCGGGGGCATACGGTAAAGATACTCGCGGAATTATTCGCGTGCATCAGTTCGACAAGATTGAGCTTTTTGTTTTTGCGCATCCTGAAAAATCGCGGGAAGAGCACGAGCTTCTTGTTGGAATACAAGAAGCTTTTATGCGTGAATTAAAAATACCGTATCGGGTTGTTTCTGTATGCACGGGCGATATGGGGTGGCCGGATGCGAAACAATACGACATTGAAGCGTGGATGCCTGGACAAAACGAGTATCGTGAAACGCATTCAGCTTCAAATACGACGGATTTTCAATCGCGCCGTTTAAATATCCGCTATAAAAATATCGGTGGAAAAAGCCCTTTTCTCCATACGCTGAACGCAACCGCTTTTGCAATCGGACGAACGCTTATAGCCATTCTCGAGAATTATCAAAATGAAGATGGAAGCGTTGATATTCCCGATGTCCTTGTCCCGCATATGCACGGCATTACCAGAATTCAGCCTCGTCATAAAATTTAATGAATTGTGCATATGCATTAGACTTATTGTATAATAACTTTTCTGCTGTTTTGATTTTGTAAACAAAATCGAGAAGCTACGTCATGGAATGGACCAGTAAAACAAAAATTGTATATGGACCAAAAAACATCGGCTCTCCGAAAACAAAATCGCGGTTTTTTATTTTAATCGCTTGCGCCGCCCTTATTTTTTTTGGACTTGGTCTTGGAACATATTCGGCGCTTTCGCATAAAAAATTTACTATTACAGAAGTTTTTGTCGATGGAATAAGTATCCTTACAGAAGATGCGGTTTTAGGAACAGTTGATGAATATTTTTCGCGGAAAAATTTTTTTGGTATTGCTCGCCGACAATATTTTTTTGCTTCACCGACTGCGATTGAAGGAGTGCTTCGCTCCAGCTTTCCTCGGATTAAAGATATTTTGATTGTAAAAAGTTTTCCTCGCGCTATACGAATTACCATTCGCGAACGGTCAATATGGGGAACGGTCTGCAGTTTTTCCGCCGGTGCGGGATCCCGCACCGGCGGAAAAAACATTCAAGGTGTAGGATCTACAACGCTATCGATATCCATTGAAAATGAATCATGCGTATATATTGATGATGGAGGATTCGCGTTTGCGCCCGCGCCTTTCTTGGAAGGATTTTTAACGAAGAAAATTTTTACCGATGAGCAAGATATCAAGGTTGGAGGAAGCGCCGTTCCCGAGAACGAAATTATTCTCTATGAAAATATGATTCGATCCTTTAAGGCGGTTGGCGCATCTATTACGGCAATGCTTTTTGAAAAAGACCTTCCACGAGATGCGCGAGCGTACGCAGGAACATGGTATGTGCTCATAGCGCGAGATGCTGATCCAGAAAAACTTGTTGAAGTTTTGAAGCCGATTTTGGAAACGGAAGTACGGGGAAGACTGGACGAACTTCAGTATATTGATCTTCGGTTCGGGAATAAAGTTTTTTATAAATTACGAGAAAAATAGTTTTTGGTGTTGTTTTAAGTTTCTACTCTACCATACGGTAGAGTAGAACAAAGAGATAATGACAAAACTCTTTTATAATCTCGTTCTCGCGATTTTCATATTTTATATTGTAAAGCCGATTTTTTGATGCACATCCTTCAGAGTTTTTTCCGCGATTGCCATTGCGCGTTCTTTGCCTTCCTCTAATACCGCCCTTACCTCATCTGGATTACCTCGAAGGCTGTTAAATCGTTCTTGGATTGGCAATAACGCATCGGATATAATTTCGGCTAGCGTATTTTTAAATTCGTTGTAGGTTTTCCCTTTATATTCCGTTTCTATTTCTTTGAATGTTGTGCCGGAAAAAACACCATAGATAACCATAAGATTCGAGATAGCCGGTTTTTGCTTGGGATTATGTGCGATTTTTTTACCTGAATCGGTAATCGCGCTTTTTAATTTTTTTGCTATGGTAACGCGGTCATCAAGCAATAGAATTGAAGCATCGGGATTGGGATCGCTTTTTGACATTTTTTTTAAGGGATCTTGCAGACTCATAATCCGTGCGCCTTCTTTTGCTATGCGCGGTTTAGGAATCTTAAACGCCGTGCCAAACCGTTTATTAAATTTGTCTGCGAGCATACGGGTAAATTCAATATGTTGAAGCTGGTCTTCTCCTACAGGTACTTCGTCTGTCTGATAGAGAAGGATATCGGATGCCATAAGCGTTGGATAATTCAAGAGTCCGGCAAGCGTCCCTTGATTCCTGATTCCTGATTCCTGATTCTTGATTTTATATTGCGTCATCCGTTCAAGCTCTCCTAACGGCGTTATAGTATTTAAAATCCACTGGAGTTCCGCGTGCGCCGGCACACATGATTGCTGGAAAATAATTGATTTTTGCGGATCAATCCCGATGGCAAGATATAACGCAGTGAGATCAAATATTCTTCGTCGCAGTTCCTCCGATTTTTGTGGCACGGTAATGGCATGCATATCAACAATGCAAAAAATCGCTTCATTGGTATTTTGAAGTTCAATCCACTGTTTCATTGCGCCGACATAGTGGCCGATATGCAGTTCGCCTGACGGTTGTATTCCGCTTAAAATTCTCATAGCTTGTAACTTGATACGGTATATGATAGCGTTTTCATAGCAGTTTTACAATATCGGAGGATTTTGAATGGGTAATCATGTTTTTGTTGCGTTTGAGTCGCGATTTTTATGTGCTAGCGCATCAAGTTTATATGTTCAGCCGATTGTGGCTGGAAGAAACTCGTTTAGGATTTTGAAAATTGTTGTTGCTATGAGCGCGCAAAACCCGCACAAAGAATATATCATACAAAAATATGACAGTGTCTCGTGCGAGTATATAGGTTCTATTGCCATTAAAAATGGCGCTCGCGTTCAAAGGCAAGGGCCATCGTTCTCTAAAAAAGAATATGGAGCGCTTTTATCAGGAATCAAATCGTTAATTCGCATTAACAGAAACGGTAGAAAAAAACCCGCTCACACATGAGCGGGTTTTTTAAGCTTTGCTTTACACGGATTAAACCTCGACAATAACCGGTAGTACCATCGGGCGTTTTTTTGTTTTTGTAAAAAGAAATTGTCCGATTTTTTCCCGAACGACATCCCTGACATATGCCCAATTAGCGGTCCCTTCGGTTGACGTGCTGTGTTCAATAATTTCGCGAATTTTTTGGCGCGTCACATGAAGAAGTTCTTTTGATTCTCGAAGATACACGAATCCTCTAGAGATAATATCCGGACTCCCCTTTACTTTTCCGGTTTTACCGTCAACAAGGGCGATAATGACGAACATGCCGTGTTCAGACATCATTTGGCGATCGCGAAGAACGACTTCTCCACTGTCTCCAACACCGAGTCCATCAACGAAAACATATTCGGAAGGGACGCGTTCTTTTGTTACAGCGCATATGCCGTTTTTACAGGAAACAATTTGTCCGTTATCGGCAATGAGAATATTTTCATTTGTATATCCCGCGCGTTGGGCGACCTTGCCGTGGATTTGAAGAAAAGAATGATTTCCTTCAATCGGCATAAAAAATTTTGGTTTAACGATTTCAATCATTTTTCGCAAATCCTCTTGTTTCGCATGTCCTCCGGCATGAATATCCATCATGCGATAATTAATGACATCCGCCCCTTCGCGATAGAGCTTGTCCGTGAGTCGTTGAACGGTGCGCTCGTTTCCGGGAATAACCGAGGAAGAGAACACAAAAATATCTCCGCGTTCAACATTGATAAGGCGGTGTTCACGATTTGCAATGCGCATGAGGACGGCATTTTCTTCGCCCTGCGCTCCGGTAGCCAGAACCATAATCTCGCTTTTCTTGTATTTGTGCATTTCTTCCGCGGGTATAACGGTATTTTTTGGAATTGTGATATATCCCAACTCTCGCGCGATTTCAATGTTTGCCTTCATACCTCGCCCTTCAATGACAACTTTTTTGCCGTATTTTGCGCCAACTTGGATGATTTGGTTTAAACGCCCGAGAAGAGAGGCGAATGTTCCGATAATAAGACGGCCCGTGGAATTTTTTATAATTTCTTCGAGCTCTGTCTTGATTTCAACTTCGCTGTATTGATGGCCAATTTCGCGAGCGTTCGTGCTGTCCGACATCAAAAGAAGAACCCCTTCTTTTGAAACAGCTTCAAGCCGATCAAGCTCAGTAACTCCGGCGATGTCGCTTCGCTCGTCAATTTTGAAGTCTCCGGTATGAACTACGATTCCTTCCGGAGTTCTTACAATAACTCCAAGAGAGGCGGGGATGTTATGACTCACGCCAAAAAATTCAACATTCCAAATTCCCAAACGAAGCTTGGTATCATTTTTTATGATATTTAAATCAAGCGCCGGACCAAAATCTTTAAAATCATCTTGGCGTTTTTTAATAATTGCGCAGGTCAAATCCGTCGCATACAAGGGAGGATTTTTGAGCCGTGGAATCAAGTGCGGGATTCCGCCGATGTGATCATAGTGTGCGTGCGTAATGATCACGCCGTCAATCCTGTCTTCTTTGCCCTCAAAGTATTTGATATTTGGAATAATATAATCGATTCCGGGCATATCTTCTTCGGGAAATTGAAGGCCCATGTCAATAATAAGAATATGATCGTTGTATTCCAGAGCAGTCATGTTGCGTCCGACTTCCTCCAATCCTCCAATTGGAATAACGTGAAGCGTGTTTTTTTCCGGCATTTTTGCCGGCATTTTTTTAATAGAGTCCATGCGAGCGTTTAACACGCGAATATGTCGCGATGGAGCTCTATGGGAGCGCGTGCGCTCCATTTTTTTTTGAATCATCATAATATAATTGGGTACAATAGTGCGTCATCGTTCGGTTGATGTTAAAGCTTCTGTTTTCATATCTTCTTCGCTAGCCACAATATAACTTGGTACAATTTTGTGTCGTTGCTCGGTCGATATGAAAACTTCTGTTTTCATATCTTCTTCGCTAGCCACAATAATTTTTTTAGTTTGTATATTAGTTGGTGTGGGCGAGAGAGGAGTCGAACCTCCATGGGTTTTCACCCGCTGGCTCCTGAAGCCAGTGCGTCTGCCATTTCGCCACTCGCCCACGATAGAACGGCTATAAGCTAAAGGTTACCAAACAAGTTTCCAATCCGTATGCACGAACCATTCGGCGGCGGAATTAAAACGATCAGAGGGTTTAATGACGGAATTTGTTTGTACGCCTCGGATTGTATTCCTCATGATAAAAAAATAATTTGGGGTATAGAGAAAGACTGCTGGGCGATCTTTCGCGACAATTGTTTGAAGTTCGCGATATTTTTTGGCGATTTCATCGCGATTTTTTGCCTGTCGCGCTGTCTCAAGAGCGCTGTCTACTTTTTTATTTGAATAGAGCGCTACATTAAGGCCCGGATGTTTAATCTGCGTTGAATGCCAGAACGCGAATGGATCCGAGTCGTGTCCATAACTTTCTCCAAAAAGAAGCACTTCGTAGCTTCGTGGCCGAATGAATTGGGATTCGAGTTCTGGGATTGTGTATGCTTCTACAACCGCGTCAACTCCGATTGCGCGCCACTCATCACGGACAAACTCTGCAACTTTGACAAGATCGGGCCATACGGATGTTGTTATGACAACGCGCAGGGGATTAATCGTTTCAGGCGTTTTTGATGTTTTTTGAATTTTTCTCTCTCGGATCCCTGTAGTAGAATTTTTAATCCAACCGGCAGAATCAAGAATTTTTTCCGCACGGTCATTGTTTTTTTTCGGTGGTAGCGCGGTTTCATCAAATCCGATGGTGCCGGGGGGAAGAGGAGAGCCAAGAGCTTTTGCGTTATTTGCAAATACTTTTTCGATTAAAAGATCGCGATTGATTGATATGTCCAGCGCTTCTCGTACGACATCATCGCTCAACAATTTATTTTTTGATTGATTGAAAAATAGGGCGAATATTTGAGGAAGTTGAACGGAATATACTTCGCTTTTTTTCTGGATTTTTTCAATATTTTCCGCTGATATAAAATTCATTCCGTCTATCTTTCCGCGTTGATAGCTGGAGATTATTGTTTCCTCAGATCCAAACACATTGAATGAAATCGTTTCTAAATAGGGCGGTTCATATTTGCGAAGATCGCCTCGACGGTCAATGGTATATGCGGTGATTGTTCCCGTTGTTGAGCGAATGAGTTTTTTAAATTGATAGGGCCCTGAACCGATTGGTTTTATGTTGAGTTCTGCTTGTAAGCTGTTTTCCGGTCGAATCGTTGCCCACGCATGCTTCGGGATGATGCCAATCGTTAGATTCTCGATAAATGGCGCGTACGGCTGTCGCAAGATAAAAACAACTGTAAATTCATTAATTTTTTCGGTCATTACTCCTTGCCAATTTGGGCGAAAGGGACTTCTAAAGTCAGAGTTTTGTATCATTGCCACAGTAAATAAAATATCGTTTGCCGTAAATGATTTTCCGTCCTGCCATGTCACATCTTTTTTTATGATAACGGTATAGCGTTTTCCATCATCTGAGATGGAATATGACTCTGCCACATCAGGCGTGAGTTCTCCGCGTGCGCTGTAGCGAAAAAGTCCGCGAAATACAAGACTTGAAATGCTCCGTTCGGTCTCATTTGAAGCAAGAATTGGGTTTATAAACCGAATTTCCTCTACAACGCCTTCCGTGTAGTTTCCCCCAACTTCGGGGACGGTATCGATAAAGCTTCGGAAAAATGAAGTTACAAAAAGTCCTCCGGCAACAATAGCAATAACAAGAAGAAACAAAAAAAGAACCCGCTCTCTAAAAGAAAAAATAGACCAAAATCGTGCGACCTGAAGAAGTGACGGGCGCGAGCTTGTATGCATGATGCGCGTGTCGGGAGAAGACGTTCGAATCCCTTCATTTAATTGTTCGTTTGATTGTGAAGAAATAATTTTTTGCTTATCCGGTCAAAACTGCTCTATGAGATGGTTGTTATATCTCGTGTCCCATGGAGATATTTTTGAGATGGGTTTTAGGCAAGATACGCGCTTGTAATTGCAAGAGTTACAAAAACAATTGAGAGAATAATCGTAACAATGAAGATGATTTTTTCAGCTCCGCGGCGCGTGCGATATAAAGCTCCTGAGCTATCTCCGCCAAATGCGGATCCCAATCCCTCTGATCCTCGTTGCTGAAGAAGGATTAGGGCAACAAGCATTATTGACACAATAATTTGTGTTATAGTAAGAAAATTCATGTATGCTGAAAATTAAAATAATTATGCAGTAGGTCTATTAAATAATTGAATTAAGAATTCCTAAAATCATCGCTGACCAAAAAAGGGTTGAAATGCTACCGATTGTAAGCGTTGTCGGCGTAATAAGAGTCGCCACATAGAGAATAATGACATGCAGAACGATATTAAAAAGCCCAAAAGTCAAAAGAATAAGCGGAAATGTAATGAGCTTCAGGAGCGGTCGGACAAAAACATTAAGCGCGGTCAGTATGATTGCGGCAACGGTGATGGACACGATGTCATTCGGGATTATAAAATCAGAAAAAAACCGAGCAAGCGCGATTAATGCTCCAGCGTTTATGACTACTTTTGCAACAACTTTTAAAAGCCACTTCATGAGTTCTCTATATTATAGAGCATGCCACTATTTTTTTGAGCGACTGACAATAATACCAGTATACTGTATGCAAAAAAAAAGTCAACAAAAAACCCTCTCAAGGAAGAGGGGGGGGGGATGGATCTTAAGAAAATAGGCGCGTAAGCTCGTTTTGAAGGTCTTTCTGAATTTCAAAAAACGCCTCATGAAGATTTTGATTTTTTTTGATAATTTGGGACATATTTTTTGTTGGTAGTGCGGTTTTGACGGCTTTGCGGGGCGGTATATTTTCAATATTATTGAAATGAGTCATTGGTATATCGCATGGCAATACTCCACCATAATTAAACTGGCTGGCCCTATGAAGCGCAAATTTAAGCTGAAGAGAGAGCGTATGGAGTTTTGTTTCGGTTCTGAGAGTGCGCTCTAGGTCTAAAAGCTTTTTTTCGTTCGTAAGGAACTTCGGAAGAACGAGAATCATTTTGGCGATACCATGAAGAGCGCGCTTCATCTCTTCCCTCGTTCCTCCAATTGAGAAAAAACGCGTTTGGTAGCGAGCCACATATGGTCCTCCGCAATAGTAGATTCCAGCATGCGTACTGTTGTCGTAACATACGCCAGCACCTTCAAGATAGCTTATACGGCTTAACGGATTATATGCTAGCGCATACACATAACAAAAATTTGATAACGCTTCCACAAAACAGTGTGCTAATGCAAGTTCGCGCTCGGTTATTCCCCAGTTTATGTGAACATTTGAATGAGGGATTCCGTGGAATTTATCGTCGGCGCACTTTTTGAATTCTGTGAATTTTTGGTATATGAGGCATGAAATTTCACGAAGGCATGTAAGAAGTTTTGGAAGATTCTGAGCGGAAATGATGGGCGTTCGAATTTCACCAGATCGGTCCTTGTTCAGGAGTTCGATTTCAAGACCGATTGTTCTCTCTGCCGGGCCGTTCTTTTTACATCGCAGGGCTTCCTGAACGATGATAAGGTCAGCGTAGCTTTTTTCAAATGGCAGTGTTTCATTTCGCGTGAGCTTGACGCATCGCGGAAGATTTTTTCGAAGTGTGATCCGTGTAGTTTGAAGTACGGTTTTTGAGATCAGCTCAATTTCATGCGCGTAATAGTTTTTCCAATCACGCATCCCAAGCGCTTTATGCATTGGTGCAGAAAGAAATGAAGGAAACGGTTTGGGTCTCGTGGAGGAGGCAATATATTCGGCAATAACGAGAGGATCGATGCGCTGGGCAAGTTCCAAAATGTCGCAATGTTCAAGGGTATCAAGTATGGCATTACAATCATCGTTGTTGGGCGAATCGCTTAAAAGCTTTTTTTTGAACGCTTTTTTTGATACAAGCGGTACAAGCTCTATGTGGCGTGTCATTCCGATAAAATGAATTGCGTTTTTTGGGTGTTTAAAAAAGTATTTTTGAATTTTTTCTCGCGGAAGGAGCGTGACAATACTTTTGAAATCCACACTCATGAAAATCTCTAATATCGCAGAAATTTTATCCGCGCTCTCATCAGTGAATTGATGCTTTCGAACAGCATTTTGCACCGCGTGCAAAAACCTTTTATCCATAACGCGCCTTAGCGCCTGGATTGTAAGGAACGGATTGTTGCGCGCATACATAACGCGCGCGGGAGATGATAAAAACATCCGAACGCATTCTGTGGTCGGCGCGTTAATCATGTATTTCATTGCAAGTTCCGGATCGGTGTCCATGAGATTTCTGATAATATCCGGATAACGGGAAAAAAGTTCCGGGGTGCATGAATCGGGATTTTTTTTGAGCCACGCGCGAACAAACTCCGTCTTACGCGTGCCAAGAAAATACGCCACAGCAATCGTAGACGGATATCGAGTGCAATTCTGCCCGACGAGGTGTTTAACAAATTCAACAGTTCTCTCTGTGGAGAGCTCGTAGCGGACAATAAGCCGTGTTAGGAGTTTTGCCTCTTGATGCGCAAGGAGAATATAAGATGGATGCCCCAAGAAAGAATGTACTGATTGCGGAGATGTAATGAATTTTTTGAGCGCTGATTCAACGAATACATTGTAATTTTTTATGAGCTGATCCTTCGGCTGAATCGGCATGAGAACCTCGCGTATTTGATTGTAAATGCGCTTCTATTCAATCTATTATCCATGTATCGTTTTTTTGCGCAATAGGTGATGGTATGCGCGTGCGAATCTATGAGCTTCATCACGAATATGCTGGAGCATATGCGTGATTTCTTGCGGAAGCGTTCCAACGGCCATCGCGCGCGTGTTTTTTGAGTATATTCGGGACTTTTTTTGGGCATTCCATATGTGAAAAAGTTCTCGTTTGGATGCTTTTCGTATTGTAGCGCCGTTTGCACGTTTTGCTTTTGATAGTCCGGTAAGAACAAACGGCCATTGACGGCCAAAAAATTTCCACGCTACAGAAGCCGCTTTTCGAAGTTGTGGCATGCCACCGTCAACAAGAATCATGTCGGGAAGGGGCCAGTTGGCGTGGCGGAAGCGCCGCTCAAGGGTTTCCCCAATCATATCGAAATCACTCGTCGTCTTTGCTTTTTTGATTCGAAAGCGCTTGTACGCATTCTTTTGTGGACGGCCATTTTCAAAAACGACCATTGATGCCGTTGCTGCCGTACCCGCAAGCATAGATATGTCATATCCCTCAATGCGCATGATAGGATTTTTTGCCTTCACAATATTTTGGAGGTTCGATGAAGTTTTTGCGTTTTTAAGAATAAACGGATTGTGATCTTGAATAATCGCGCGATGAGAGAAAACGCGTTCAAGATGACGGATATTATTTTGATACTCCATCGCTTTTTCAAATTCACGGCGATCAGCGGCACGCAGCATATTTTTTTTGAATGCGCGAATAAGTTCCTGTGATTTTCCGACAAGTATTTTTTTAATCGCGAGAATATTTTTTGTGTATTGAGCGATTTGCTCTTGCGACGGAACCGCGCCTTTCTTGCAACAAAATCCCAGACATCGTCCGATCTCAGCGTTAAGGCATGTGCGCGAATGAGGGTTTTTACAGGTGCAGTAAGGAAAAACTTTGCGCAATACGCGAAGCACCGCATATAACGATCCGCTTTCAGTGTAAGGACCAAATGCATGATGGGATGTTGGGCGGTGAACGACGATGATGCGCGGAAATGTACTTTTAGAAAATTGAACGAAATAATAACTTTTATCGTCACGGAGAAGAATGTTGAATTTTGGCTGATGGCGTTTAATAAGCTCCGCTTCTTTTATGAGCGCGTCGAATTCATTTGGCAATACAACGACATCAAACGAATGAGCTTCAACATGGAGACGAATAATCTTATCAGAAATATTTTTTTGGAAATATGATTGCACGCGTGCGCGCAAATTTGCCGCTTTACCTATGTAGAGCGGTTTTTTCTGCGCATCTCGGAAGATATAAATTCCCGGAGCTTTTGGGATAGCTGTTGGTTTTTTGAGGAGTATTTCTATCATTGCGTTTTTTTTACAAAAGAGTATGCTTTTTAACAATTGATTGCATCTTAAAAATTTAACGCAATTTCCTAACGCTTGTAAAGTGAGGCGCTGTATGAGAAAGGTTAAAGGCGAAAAGCATGGGGAATTGACGGAGTACAAAGAGCCGGAAACTCTGATTATTTCATTTGAAAAAGAAAAAAAGATTTTTGTCGCAAATGAAATTGATGAAGAGGCGCTTCCGCATTTTGAAGCGGCGATTGACATTGTGCTGAAAAATTCGCCAAAGAGCAAAAAAATTCCGCTTCGCGTATATATTCACAGTCCCGGCGGGACAATTTCAACAGCTCTCGGGATGTATGATGTATTGCGCGAGCTTGATCAAAAAATTCCGGTATGGACGATTGTTAAGGGAAACGCCTCATCTGCGGCGCTTTTGCTTTCGCAAGCGGGAAGAATTCGTTTAATTTATCCCAATGCGTTTATTCAGTTCCATTCCGCGCATATTGAAAATACGGAATCATATCAGCGCAATGCAATGATGCAGGATGTTCACGATATTAAAAAAAGCGCTGATACGTTTCGGCGTCTTGAGGAAGAATTGAAGATATTGAATACAATGCTCTATAAAATTCTTCATGAACGCACGGGGCTTTCGTATGTTGATATTGAGCGATATTCTATGGAATCAAAGACGATGACTGCGGAAGAAGCGGTATTAAACGGATTGTTTAACGGTATAGCGGGGGACGCGCGTATGCAGGCGCCGGTGAAAAAGCGATGAATGAAAATGCGGATGTTAGATCGTTAAGTCATAGGGCAACTAAAAAACGCCGCTTACTTCCTGCAAGCGGTGATCGGCTAAGTGATTCTTTTTTTCGAATGATTATCGATGTTTTGGATTCTATTTCGGTACGGAAGACGCGAGAAATTTATAATCCAAAAAACCGGCATGAAAAAAATATCTGCGGAATTATTTCAGCAGACAGGGAAAAGATTTATCTTAGTACCGCGCGCCACCAAAAAATAAAGGAACCAATCGTTTCAACGCTTATTCATGAAGTGTTTCACATGCTAATGCCGGATGTTCGTGAACGATATGTTCATAGGCTTGAAAATATTATGTACATTCGTCTAACCGATTCTCAAAAACGGTATCTCCGGGTGCATTATATCCCGAAACATACCATTAAAGCGCAGAGCGTCGACACTGTTTGATAGCCCGTTCACTGACGGGTTTTTGTTTATGCGCAATTGTAAAAGTGTTTTTTTTATGTATTATAGACCCACTGCACAATTATTATTCTACTGCAATTTCCCTATTTTGGCTCCGTCGTTGCCAAACATTCTCAACAGATACACCGTATATGCTTTACATGTTTAGACCGTCTCGCCTAAACTATGAAAATTTCGTTACGAAAATAATTGTGCAGTGGATCTAATTCATAAAATCTGAATGAAAAATAATTCAAAGGATTTTATTATTATCAAGGGAGCGCGCGTTCATAATCTTAAGAGCGTTTCTTTGAAAATTCCAAAAAACAAACTTATTGTCATTACGGGACTTTCCGGTTCAGGAAAATCTTCGTTGGCGTTTGATACGATTTACGCTGAAGCAGAACGGCGATTTATCGAATCGCTTTCGAGTTACGCGCGGCAGTTTTTGGGTATTTCTGACAAGCCCGAAGTTGATTCAATAGAGGGATTGTCTCCTGCCATTGCGATTGATCAAAAAAACATATCAAAGAATCCGCGATCAACGGTCGGGACAATAACGGAAATCTACGACTATCTTCGTATTCTGTTTTCGCGGATAGGGAAGCCTCATTGCCCGAACTGCAAAAATCCCGTCACGCATCAAACCGTGGAGCAAATCGTAAAACAATTACAAGCAATTCCGAACAAAACCGAAGTGGCGATTCTTGCTCCAATAGTTAGGGACAAAAAAGGAGAGCATGCCCATATTCTTAAAGAAGTGCGGATTGCGGGGTTTGTTCGCGTGCGCATTGATAGAGAGTTGTATCGCATGGAAGACGCGATCGTGCAGAAACTCGACAAAAATAAAAAACATTCTGTTGATGTCGTCGTGGATCGATTCAGTAAAAACACCGACATTGATCGCGCACGGATTTTTGATTCAGTCGAAACCGCGTTGAAGGTCGGCAAGGGGTTTATGATTCTTGTAAAAGAGGGAGTTGATACGCTTGTTTCGGAACATTTTGCGTGCATGCAGTGCGATATCAGCATTCCCTCGATTGAACCACGCATTTTTTCCTTTAATAGTCCGTATGGGGCATGTCCTCATTGCACGGGGCTTGGTTCAACGCTTGAAGTTGATGAAAATCTGGTTTTGCCTAATAAAAATCTGACTCTCGCCGAGGGAGCAATCCGCCCGTGGACATCGACGGCGCACCGCGCGGGTCGGCAGTCGTGGTATTACTGGCTTTTGTCTGATCTTGCCGAACGGTATAAATTTTCATTAAACAGCCCTGTTAAAAATTTGCCTAAAAAAATTATCGAAGTTCTTTTATATGGGGAAAAGAGCGATGCTCCAATTCGTGAGATTGATACGAACGAACAAAATGGCGCAGAATTCGAAATTCGTCAATCAATGAGGGCGAAAACAGGAGAAGAACACAGTCCATTTGAGGGCATCGCAAATAATTTGAAGCGCCGTTGGAAAGAAACTGATTCAGAATGGTCGCGCGCCGAGATCGAAAAGTACATGATTGTAAAAGTATGTCCGGTCTGCAACGGTAAGCGCTTGAAACAGGAAGCGCTTGCGGTGTTAATCGAAGGAAAAAATATTGCCGACATTTCTTCTCATTCCATTGAAGAGCTCGAACTTTTTTTTAAAAAATTTTCTCCATCATCACAATCAAGCGCGATCATCGCCTCCCCGCTCATAAAAGAAATTACGAAGCGCCTCTCGTTTTTGAAAGATGTTGGCCTTGAATATGTTTCGTTGGATCGCGAATCAACAACGCTCTCCGGAGGCGAGGCACAGCGCATTCGCTTGGCAACTCAAATCGGCTCTCGGCTTACCGGAGTGCTTTATATTTTGGACGAGCCGTCAATCGGTCTTCATCCACGCGATCATCGCCAACTCATAGAGACATTAAAAAACCTTCGCGATCTTGGGAATACGGTTATTGTCGTTGAGCATGACGCGGAAACGATGCGGTCAGCGGACTGGATTATTGACATGGGTCCGGGAGCGGGAAAACATGGGGGAGAAATTGTCTTTGAAGGAACTCCGTCTGAAGCGTGGCGCGCAAAAACTCTCACGGGAGAATATTTATCAGGCAAAAAAACCGTTTCAGTCGCGTCATCCGTAAAAGATAAAAACTCGCGATCAATCACGATTGTCGGGGCGACGCACAATAATCTAAAAAATGTCACTGCAAAAATTCCGCTCGAACGGTTTGTGGTAGTGACGGGAGTGTCTGGTTCAGGCAAGAGCAGTTTAATTAACGATATTCTTGCCAAAGAACTTTCACGGCATTTTTATAACGCGCATGTTATTTCGGGAAAGCATAAAAAAATCGAGGGACTTGGGGCGATTGATAAAGTCGTCATCGTTGATCAGTCGCCTATCGGGAGGACTCCGCGGTCAAATCCCGTCACATATACGGGTGCGTTTACGATAATTCGGGAGCTTTTTTCAACGACCAACGAAGCTCGCGCACGAGGGTTTGATCCTGGGCGATTTTCTTTTAATGTAAAAGGCGGGCGGTGCGAATCATGCGAAGGACAGGGAGTAAAAAAAATTGAAATGTATTTTTTGCCCGATGTGTTTGTTGAGTGCGAAGAATGCCGCGGTAAGCGATACAATCAGGAAGCGCTCTCAATAGAATACAGCGGTAAAAATATCCACGAAATTCTGCAGATGACCGTTGAGGAGGCGCTTCGATTTTTTAAAAACATTCCAAAACTCAAAGACAAGCTCGAAACACTAATGAAGGTAGGCTTGGGATATGTGAGTTTGGGGCAGAGCGCGACAACGCTTTCTGGAGGCGAAGCACAACGCATAAAACTCGCCACCGAACTTTCCCGCCGTGATACGGGCAGGACGCTGTATATCTTAGACGAACCTACTACAGGTCTCCATTTTGAAGATATCAGAAAATTATTACAGGTTTTGAAAGCTCTCGTTGAAAAGAAGAATTCGGTAATCGTAATCGAGCATAATCTCGATGTGATAAAAAACGCGGATTGGATTATTGATTTGGGTCCCGGAAGCGGAGAGAAGGGCGGAGAGATTGTCGCTGAAGGCACGCCAGAAGAGGTTGCTAATGTTTCGGCGTCATACACGGGGCAGTGGCTAAAGAAACGCTAAATTCGTCTGTCCCTACCAACAAGCATTCTTGACAAGAATTATAAATAATGCTAATATTTATACGCTATTTAACATCGGCTCACGAATGTTTTGCATGGGGCAGAACAAGAGCGACGCCACATAATCGCCGCAAAGGCGAAAAGGAGGACTTGTGATGGGAAAAATCACAACCCTTACAGGACGACAGGCGGGAAAGATCATCGAACTTTTTCAAGACACGCCGACCGAGCAGGTGCAGGCGGTTCTTGAATCCGGACTTCTTGCGAAGCTTCGTGACGCGAACATTTCAGAAATTGATCGCGAAGAGTTCTTGAGGGCGTGCGGGCTCAAGGTGGCGAGTAAGGTTTTACATAATCAGTACGCCAACGAGGAAGTTCATTCCCACTACACGTATCCGAAGGAGTACAAGGGGCCGAAGCCGATCGTTGACCAGGTCAATGCAATTGCCAAGATCTTCGGTCTCGATTCGAGTCAGGCTCTCGAGTTCGCCAAGAACTTGCCTGCGCTTCCTGACGGTGCCGAGGGATGGTTCGCCATTCCGTCGGTCGACGCTGTGGCCGCCAAGCACT